>JAZLAP010000042.1:0-9831 GCA_045613265.1 Eubacteriales bacterium
CGAACGATTGCCGCATCCTATCGCTGTTTTATGCCAATATGGATTTTTCTGACTACGGGGTCAGAAAATCCGTTCTGTCTGAGCTTCCGACCGTTGCAACGGTCGTGAGCTTCGGCACAACGATATCGCGCGTAATCGACGCGCGGGAAGCATGCGAAGCCGAAGGCATTTCCTTTGATATGATACTGATTGAAAAGATCAAGCCATACGAAGAAACCGTTGCAAGGCTTCTGCCGCTGCTAAACGAAAAAACACCGCTCGTTTTCCTCGAGGAAGGCATAAAAAACGGCAGTGCTTCTATGATCACCGCCTCTCTTCTGAGGGAGCGAGGATACGAAGGATGTATCAAAATATTGGCTATAGACGGGCATTTTGCCGTCCCGAACACCCCGTGCGACATATATCAGCATTGTAACATCGGCGCAACCGATCTCGCGTCAGAGATTCTTGCCGCCACGAAGAAAAAAGCATAAAAAAGGAACAATATCATGAAGGAAGTCATTCTTGCCAAATACGGCGAACTACTGTTAAAGGGCGCAAACCGCGCAAGCTTTGAGGCGGCTTTGATGCGTGAATTAAAGAAACGCTCCGTGCGCTTCGGCAGCTTCAAAATCCGCTCTGCGCAATCTACCGTTTTCATTGAGCCTATGGACGAATTTTGCGATGTAGAAGGAATGTTTGAATCGACGATGAAGGTATTCGGCATCGCAGGAGTCGGCAGAGCTGCGGCTGCAAAAAAGGAGATCGATGACATATTGCGCGTAGCAAGGGAATATCTTCCCACGCGCATGGAAGGAATGAAAACCTTTAAGGTAGAGGCAAAACGTTCGGACAAGCATTTTCCGATGAAGTCGCCCGAGATTTCCGCCGCTGTCGGGGGAGCGATCCTTTCTGCGATGCCGCATCTTCGCGTTGACGTACACAACCCCGATGTGGTTGTGCGTGTGGAGATCCGCGACCAAAACGCATACGTCCACGCAGGACAGAAGCGCGGTGCGGGCGGCATGCCGCCGCGCAGTGCGGGCAAGGGGCTCCTGCTTTTATCGGGCGGCATTGACAGTCCGGTTGCGGGCTACATGATGGCAAAGCGCGGTATGGACATTGAAGCTTTGCACTTTGAAAGCTATCCGTATACAAGCGAGCAGGCAAAGGAAAAGGTCATGACGCTTGCCGAGGAGCTTGTCGAATATTGCTCGCGCATGTACGTTCACGTCATCTCGCTCACGCATATTCAGGAAGAATTACGCGACAAATGCGAGGAAGAGTATTTTACCATTCTGCTTCGCATTTTCATGATGCGGCTTGCCGAGCGTTGCGCCAAAAGCTATCATTGCGGCGCGCTTGTTACGGGCGAAAGCCTTGCTCAGGTAGCGAGCCAGACGCTCGATGCCATTCGCGTGACCGACAGCGTTGTCTCGCTTCCCGTCTTTCGTCCCTGCATCGGCATGGACAAAGAGGAGATCGTGGAGATTGCACGTAAAATCGGCACGTTCGACACCTCGATTTTGCCCTATGAGGACTGCTGTACGGTCTTCACGCCACGCCACCCGAAGACACGTCCCGTGATCGAAAAAGTGATGGCGGAGCTTGCAAAGGTGGATGCCGATGCCCTTCTCGAGGAAGCCTACAGCGGTATGACGACCGAAACCAAGCTGATCGTCGAGGGCTATCGGGCATAACCGCAAAAAGCAGGCGAGGAATCCGTCATTCTACGCCATCTGTTGCAAAAGCAAAATTCCCACAAACCGTTTTTCGGTCTGTGGGAATTTTTGTTCAAGGCGCGTCAGAGACGACAGTTCCTTTATTCCAACTCAAATGCGCCGGTATAAAGGCGGTAATAGGTCCCCTTTGCAGCAATCAGATCCTCGTGACTGCCGCGCTCAATGATGTTGCCGTGGTCAAGCACCATGATCACGTCCGAATTTTTGACGGTAGACAAGCGGTGCGCGATCACGAACACCGTGCGTCCCTCCATCAGCTTATCCATACCTCGCTGGATGATCGCCTCGGTATGCGTGTCGATCGAGGAGGTTGCCTCGTCGAGGATCATAACGGGCGGATCGGCAACGGCGGCACGCGCGATCGCAAGCAGCTGGCGCTGTCCCTGCGACAGATTGGCGCCGTTGTTTCGAAGCTCGGTCCGGTAACCGTCGGGGAGCCGCATGATGAAATCGTCGGCACCCGCAAGACGTGCGGCGGCGATACATTCCTCGTCGGTCGCATCAAGTCTGCCGTAGCGGATATTATCCATGACACTTCCCGTAAAGAGATTGGTCTCCTGCAAAACGATGCCGAGAGAGCGGCGCAGATCCGACTTTTTAATCTTGTTGATATTAATGCCGTCGTAACGGATCTTGCCGTCAGCGATATCATAGAAACGATTGAGAAGATTCGTGATCGTGGTTTTGCCCGCCCCTGTTGCCCCTACAAAGGCGATCTTCTGCCCCGGCTTTGCGTAAACCGAGATATTGTGCAAAACGGTCTTTTCCTCGGTGTAACCGAAGTCAACGTCGAGAAGCCTTACGTCGCCGCAAAGCGGCGTGTAAGTCACGCTTCCGTCGCCGTGGGGATGCTTCCACGCCCACTTGCCCGTGCGCTCGAACGCCTCGCGTATCCTGCCGTCGTCATCGAACTCGGCGTTAACCAGCGTAACGTAGCCGGCATCCTCTTCGGGCGTTTCGTCGATCAGCTCAAAAATACGCTTTGCACCTGCCGTGCCCATCACGATCGCGTTGACCTGCTGGGATGCGTGGTTGACGTTGCCCGCGAACTGCTTCGTCATATTGAGAAACGGAACAAAAATACTGATGTTGAATACCATGCCCGAAAGCGAGGGGTTCGGAAGTCCGGACAGGATGTAGAGACCGCCGATCATGGCGACGAGAACGTACAGAATATTGCCGATATTATTGATGATCGGTCCCAGCGTGTTTGCATAGGCATTTGCGCGGCGGCTATCCTCGTAAAGGCGATTGTTGATCGCGTCAAAATCCTGTCCCGCTTCGCCCTCGTGGCAGAACACCTTGATGACCTTCTGACCGTTCATCATTTCCTGAATAAAGCCCTCGGTCTCACCGACCGCCTTCTGTTGTCGGATGAAGTAGCGTGTCGAGCCTCCCGCGATCTTACGCGAGGCGATCAGCATACCGACAACGCCGACGAACACGATCAGCGTCATAAAGAGACTGTAATACAGCATGATACCGATCAACGATAGCACGATCACGCCCGAATTGATAACGGCGGGAAGTGCCTCCGACACAAGCTCACGGAGCGCATCAATGTCGTTCGTGTAGGTGCTCATGATATCGCCGTGCTTGTGGGTGTCGAAGTAGCGGATCGGCAGATCCTGCATACCGTCGAACATACGGATACGGAGACGCGACAGAAAGCCCTGTGTCATACGCGCCATAAACTGCGTATAAAGCGTGATACAAAGAAGCGACAGCGCGTAAAGAGCGATCAGGATCAAAACGAGTGGCAGTACGCGCTCAGCAGCGGTAGCCCAATCGCGCGTTTTCGTTAATTCGTCGATAATTTCAATGATCTTCTGGATAAAGACCGCGGGTGCAGTGGCGGCAAGTGCCGAAAACACGATAAACACGACGGTCACGGGGAACATCACAGGGTAGCTCTTTGCAAAAAGCCCGACGGCGCGGAAGAGCGCAGGCATCGATACCTTCTTTTTGTCGTTATTCTTCATCGTCGTCACCTCCCGCACTCGTTTGCTCCTCGTAGATTTCCCGATACACATCACATACCGACAAAAGCTCATCATGCTTGCCGCTTGCCAGTATTTTTCCGTTTTCGAGAACGAGGATCATATCCGCATCGGCAACCGAGGAAATACGCTGCGCAATGATGATCTTGGTGGTCTCGGGAATAAAGCTGCGGAAGCCCTCTCGGATCTTAGCATCGGTCTTCATATCGACGGCGCTCGTGGAATCGTCGAGGATCAGGATCTTCGGCTTGCGGAGCAAGGCGCGAGCGATGCAGAGACGCTGGCGCTGACCGCCCGACACGTTCGTGCCGCCCTGCTCAATATGCGTTTCGTAGCGATCGGGAAAGCTCTCGATAAATTCCTCTGCCTGCGCGAGACGGCAAGCATCGGCGATCTCGGCATCGGTAGCGTTGGGGTTGCCCCACAAGAGATTTTCCTTGATGCTGCCCGAAAACAGAAGATTCTTTTGCAGCACCATGGCAACCTCATGCCGCAATGCCGTCATATCGTAGTCACGCACGTCAACGCCGCCGACCGTAACGCTGCCCTCGGTAGCGTCGTAAAGGCGCGGGATCAGCTGAACGAGCGAGGTCTTGCCCGAGCCTGTACCACCGATCACACCGACCGTCATACCGCTTTCGATGCGGAAGCTGATACCGTCGAGCGCGTTTCGCTCCGCCTTGCGTGCATACTTGAAGGATACGTCTTTGAATTCAATACTGCCGTCGGCAACTTCCGTGACGGGATTTTCGGGATTCTTGAGGATCGGCGTATCCGAAAGCACCTCTGCGATACGCTTCATGGATTCGGTAGACATCGTCAGCATAATGTAAATAAAGGAAAGCATCATCAGCGACATCAGAACCTGCATGCCGTAGGTCAGCATTGCCGAAATATGTCCGACGTTGATAACCTCACCGCCGCTTTCGACGGTCATTTTCGCGCCAACCACCAGAACGAAGATCATGTTGAAATAAAGACAGATCTGCATCACGGGACGGTTCAGGGCGAGAATACGCTCGGCAAAGGTAAAGTCACGCTGAATATCGCCCGATGCCTTCGAGAATTTGTCCTTTTCGTGCGCCTCACGCGAAAAGCCCTTGACGACGCGCATGCCGCGCACGTTCTCCTCGACCGACTCATTGAGTCTGTCGTATTTGCGGAACACACGATGAAATGCGGGCATCGCACGTCTGCCGATCAGGAAAAGTCCGACGGCGAGCACCGGGATCACGACGACAAAGGCAAGCGACAGAGAGCCGCCCATCACGAACGCCATCACGACCGAGAAAATCAGCATCAGCGGACTGCGGATCGCCGTGCGGATCAGCATCATATACGACATCTGCACGTGCGTGATGTCGGTCGTCATACGGGTAACGAGCGAGGACGAAGAATAGGTGTCGATGTTCTCAAAGGAGAAGGTCTGCACCTTGTAGAAGAGATCGTGACGCAGATTTTTCGCAAAGCCTGCTGACGCCTTTGCCGAGGTAAAGCCCGCAATGCCGCCCGATGCAAGCGAAATCAATGCCATCACAACAAGAAGCGCACCCGTTCGCAAAATGGTTCCCATATCCACGCCGTTTTGCTGAATATTATTGATCAGGTTGGCGGTGATAAAGGGGATCAACGTCTCCACGATGGCTTCGACCACGATAAACGCAAGCGTAACGATCGAGGGAATCTTATATTCCCGCACCGACCGCAGCATGGTTTTGAAGATTTTAATCATAGCTTCCTTTCCGTGTCAATACACAAATGTAAAATATAAATACAAATAATTATTATATCACGCACTTCGCCCGTCGTCAAGAGAAATTCACGGAAAATTTGCAATTATCTTGTATACGCTTGCAGGTTCTTCTGTGCGCTGTACGTCAAATGCAGCACAGGTGAATTTTTTGTTGTTTTCTCTTATATTTCGGTCGTGCGGTGATTGACTTCCTACGTGAAATGTGATATAATGATTTAATACCAAGAGAGAAAGGGGGCACTGCCGTGAAGGACGAAAAGGAAAAGGACGACTTCTGGGATCTTTCGCGCCTTTTGCCAAAAAAGAAGTCGGAAACACCGGCTTACCGCCCCCCGCAAACGCCGCCACCATTGGCGACGCTGGAATTCGGGAAAGCGCACGCAGACATGCGTGAAGAAAAAATTCCTCCCGTCGAAGAAAAGGCAAAAGCACCTGCCGTTCTGCCGATCACGTATACGCCAAGCGACAATCCGCTGATCCTTTCCGTAGAGATCCAACGAAAAGCGAACAATTACAGCTTTTACGAACAGTTTCGCACGCACGGTATACGGCTTCTTTCGGAAGAGGGATCTCCCGACACGCCATACGTCTCTTATTTCTCTTATATTCCGCAATATGCGCAGTTGAACGATGCGCAACGCGCCTATTACCTCACCTTCCGCGATGCGGTCAAGCGGCGGGAGAAGGTACGGACGGATTTTTCCTACCTTCTGCTTTTGATCTACGAAATTCTGAACCTGCCCGACTATATCCCGCCCAAAGACGGCGTGGAAACGCTCGTTTACCTTTTCATCACCTACCGCGACGACTTTCCGCGCATTGACAAATATCTTGCAACATGGATCCCCGATTACTGTTTTCTGCACAGGCTTCCCGCGCCGACGGCAGCTCTTCAGCCGATCCTCCCCTCCGTGCTTGCCGCCGCCGATCTGAAGGAATTTTATCTCGGCAACGTAACGACACTTACGGACGAGGGACTTTCTTCCTTTCTTGCGCTGGCATCCGATTATCATTGGCGCTATAGCCGTTATGCGGTCGGAGATGCCGAGGAACTGTTCCGCACGGCAATGCGCGGTGCGCTTTTTCCGCTTCTGCGTGAAATTCTGACCGAGGAAAGCATCGGTCGCACCGCCGAGGAACGCGTGCGGGTCTGGGATGCCTTTTCCGGTTCCCTGACCGCACACAACATCCGCTCAACGCTCCGCGTGGTCTACCGTCCCTTTGACCACACGCCAAAGCTCCGCCGTATTCTGACACAGGCAGTCAAGTATACCGAGAACAAGATCCGTGCGCGTCTCAGCATCCGCAGCCGTCTCACGGTGGATGCGCTCCATATTGATTACAAAACGCGGATCGATGCCTATTTTGCATCGCTTCCCGCACAGGAAAAAGAGAAGGCGGCAATGCCACGCCCTGCGTACGAAAAGCTTTACGATGCCGAAAGCGATGCACTATCGGTTTCGACGGCGGCAGAGATTGAAAATGCCTCGTGGGACACGACACGCATCCTTGTCGGAGATAAAACGAATATTCCGGACGAAGCGGCGGCTTCCGATGCTCTGCAGGAATGCTATGCCCCGACCGACGTTACCGCCGACACTCCCACCGATACGGAAGCAAATAAGAATCGATACGGGCTTTCCGAGGCGGCATTTGCCTTTCTTGCCGCCTGCCTTGACTGCAACGTTGCAACGCTTTTACAGCTTGCGCCGCACGCACCGGATCGCGATGCGCTTGCTGAGGAGATCAACGCGGCGTTTGCAGAGCATTTTGGCGATATTATTCTTCTGCCCAACGATAATGGGCAATATTTACTGATTGAAGATTATGAAAGTGAGATACGCGAATGGATAGAAACGATGAAATAAAGGTACCGAAGCGCATACTCAGTGTGCTTCTCCAATCGCTCGGTGCAGGTGTTGTACCGCGTATCGGTGCGCCGTATATCGCCATAGGACGCAAGGATGAGATCGCGGCACTTCTGTCGGACCTTGAAAGCGTGGGTGACGGCGGTGCTTCCTGTCGGTTCCTGATCGGCAGATACGGAAGCGGAAAAAGCTTTCTGATCCAGCTCATTCGCGGCTACGCGCTGGAGCGTGACTTTCTCTCTGCCGACTGCGATCTGTCGCCGGAGCGACGGCTTTCGGGCGGAAACGGAGCAGGGCTTGCGACCTACCGCGAGCTTTTGCGTAATTTAGCCTCGAAAGCTTCCCCCGACGGCGGTGCGCTTCCGACCATCCTTTCGCGACATTACTCGCGTCTTTCATCCGAATGTGCGGCAGAGGGGCTTGCACCCGACAGTGAGGCCTTTCGGCATGAGCTTCGTCGGCGTGTCTATCTGTCGCTCTCACAAATGGAAAACGGTGTTGGCGGCTTTGACTTTGCACGTGTTCTGAGTGCGTATTACGATGCCTGCATGCGTGACGAAAACGAGGTAAAATCAGCGTGTCTGCGTTGGCTGCGCGGTGAGTTTTCGACCAAGACCGAGGCACGGCAGGCGCTCGGATTTGCGGTTGGCGGTGTGATCGACGACGACAACTGGTACGACTATTTAAAGCTGTTTGCCGCCTTTTCGGCATCGCTTGGCTACAAGGGCTTGATCGTCTACATTGACGAGTGTGTCAACCTTTACAAGATCCCGAACCGCATTTCGCGCGAGGCGAATTACGAAAAGCTGCTCAGCATCTTCAACGATACCCTGCAGGGGCGTGCGGAGCATCTCGGCGTTGTTTTCGGCGGTACGCCGCAATTTCTTGAGGACACACGGCGCGGCCTGTTCAGCTACGAGGCGCTTCGCTCGCGTCTTGCCGACAGCCGCTTTACCGAGCTTGGCTACACGACGCTTTCATCGCCCGTGATCCGTCTGCGCAGGCTTTCGGACAATGAGCTTTATGCGCTTCTTGCGCGTCTTTCCCGCCTGTATGCGCAAGCATACGCGACATCTCCGCTTCTTTCGGAGACGGATATGACCGAATTTCTGCGTGCAAGCCTTCTTCGCGCGGGTGCCGAGGAAATGATCACGCCGCGCGAGATCATCCGCAATTTTCTGTCGCTGCTTTCGCTTTTGCGCGAGCATCCCGATGCAAACCCGACGGAGCTGATCCGTCGTTTCACAGGCGAACATGCAAGCGTTGACACCGAAGGCGACAACGCCGCGGCCGAAAAGGAATCGACCGCACGGCGTACCGTAACGGTCGCGGATATCGAGTTTTAAATAAGCGAAAGGAGCTGTCATGTCACAGGAATCGGTATTTTCACGCTTTTCTCCCTTCATACAGGACTATATCTACCGTCACGGCTGGCAGACGCTCCGCGAGGTACAGCTTGATGCCGCCGAGATCATATTCGGAAGCGAGGATAACCTTCTTCTGCTCTCCTCGACCGCATCGGGCAAGACTGAGGCGGCGTTCTTTCCAATCCTGACGGAGATCACCGAAAAGCCTGTCGCTTGCGGCGTTTCGGTGCTCTATATTGCGCCGCTGAAAAGCCTCATCAACGATCAGTTTTCGCGTATGGACGAGCTGCTTTCGGAAAGCGGTGTGCCCGTCTTTCACTGGCACGGCGACGTCGGTGCCTCGCATAAAACCAAGTTTCTGAAGGAACCCCGCGGTATTTTGCAGATCACGCCCGAATCGCTGGAAAGCATGCTGATGAACCGCAAAAATGAGATCCCGCGTATTTTCGGAGGACTTTCCTTCGTTGTAATCGACGAGATCCATTCGCTGATCGGTACCGATCGCGGCAATCAGGTGATCTGTCTTTTGCACCGTATTGCGCGTCTGATCGGCAGACATCCGCGGCGCATCGGGCTTTCGGCAACCGTCGGCGAGCCAAAGAAGGCTGCGGCGTGGCTTGGACGGGGCACGGAGAGGCGCACTGCCTGTCCGACCCCACGCGAGCAAAGGCTGCGTTGGCGCATTGGGATGGAGCATTTCTACATCGGCAATGCGGCGATCGACCAGACCGAGGCAAAGAATGCCGCAACCGCCGCCGCCTGCTTTGCCGTCGATGCGGCAAACGGCAAGAAGATCTTTCCGCCAAAGACGGATCCGAAGGCGGAGCGCGAGGCGGAACGAAAGCGTTACGCCGAAAACGATGCGGGCTACGAATTTTTATACGATGCAGTGAACGGACAAAAAGCTCTCGTGTTTTCCAATTCGCGCGAGGAAACAGAGTATGTGACCGCTACCCTGCGTCAAATCGCACGAAAGCGTAACGACGAGGATATTTTTCATATCCATCACGGCAATCTGTCGGCATCCCTCCGCGAGGATGCCGAGCGCACGATGAAGGATGATACGGTCGCACGCGCCGTTACCTGCGCAACCGTCACCCTGGAGCTTGGTATTGACATCGG
>JAZLAP010000043.1:0-3073 GCA_045613265.1 Eubacteriales bacterium
CGAATGGACAATGACGGGAGGGATCACGAAAACGTCACCCGCGACGATATTCAGGGAATTGCTTTCGATGGTGTGAACGCCTGTTCCTTTCAGAACGATATCGATCTCATAAAACTCATGACTGTGTGGCTTTACCGAATAGTTGACGTGTCCGAAGCTTCTCACGTCTGCCATTTTGTCGCTTAAAAGACTTTCCGGTGCGATAAATTCTGCCTTCATGCTTCCTCCTTGTTTTAGAACTTTTGTACATGATTTTGGCATTTAAGTACTATCATTATACCAATACATTTGTTAAAATGCAAGTGTAGGAGGGAAAAATTTATGAAACGAATAGAAAAATTAAGAAGCATTGCATTGAATGCAGTACCGTCAAAGGACGCGTTTGATTTTGCGTTTTTCAAGCACTATCACGAAAACGGCGGTAACGAGTTTGAGCGTTACGGCAAAAGTTTTTTCGATGCCTATTGCGAGCTTCGTCCGATCATACGGGAGGATGAGCTTATCGTGGGAGAGTATACTCCCTTCGCTTCTTTTGAGGACGAGCGGCTGTGGAACGAGGCCTACAAGGATATAAAGGATCATTATCAGGAGCATACCATATACGGAATGTCGGGGCATATGGCGGTCGATTATGAAATTCTCCTGTCGAAGGGCTTACGGGGCATGATCGAGCTTGTCGATTCCTGCCTTGCGACCTGTGAGACGGAAAAGGTTGCATTTTATAAGGCGTGCCGCGTGAGCCTTGAGGCCGTCATTCGTCATTCGGAAAATTATTCCATGGAAGCGGGAAGGCAGGCGAGAGAAACGCACGATCCCAAGCGAAGGGCAGAGCTTGAGAGCATTGCCGCGCTCTGCAAAAAGGTGCCCGCACAGCCTGCCGAAAGCTTTTACGAGGCGTTGCAATCGGTCTATTTTCTGACCTACTGCATTACGCAGAATCCGTTCTACGGGATTGAGCAATTCGTACTTGGTCATCCCGACAGGTATTTGTTGCCGTATTATACACGGGATCTTGCAAGCGGTGCGATCACGAAGGAATTTGCCGGGCTTCTTCTTGATTGCCTCGGCATCAAACTCAATATGCTCATCCCGAAGGGGTGGGTTTCCGGATACATGGTCGGCGGACGCGACGAAAACGGTGCGGTCGTTGCAAACGAGCTTACCGAGCTGTGCATGCAGGTAATAGACGACATACGGCTCGTGCAGCCCTCGGTGGGACTTTGCTATACCCGGGATATGCCCGAAAAATATCTGGAGAAGGCGTGCGAAATTCTGTCACACGGCAGGTCTCACCCCGCCATTTTCAACGACGACGTGATCACGAAGGGACTTATAAGCTACGGTGTTCCGGAGCCTATGGCGAGGAACTACATTCATAGTGCCTGCGTTGAGATAACGCCCGTAGGGGCAAGCAACGTATGGGTGGCAAGCCCTTATACGAATATGCCGCAGCTGCTTCTCGACGCATTGGACGAGAATCACCGGAGCTTTGAAAGCGTCGTTTCCTCGGTTTTTTCACGACTCGATGAGAAGATCAAAAAGGATTTTGATTACTTTGAGGATCTACGCAAGGATCGCGCAAGGCATTCCATGTTTCCGCTCCAATCCTGCTTTGTCCACGATTGTCTGGAAAGAGGCGTTGACATTGAACGCGGCGGCGCGATCTTCAACTGGACGATGCCGAGCTTTGTCGGGATCGCCAACCTCACCGATTCGTTGTATGCGCTGAAAACGCTGGTTTTCGACGAAAAGGAAATGACACTTTCGGAGCTGAAGCAGATGCTCGACTCGAATTATGAAGGAAAAGAAAGTGTCAGACTTGAAATTTTGAACAGGATCCCCAAATACGGAAATGACGATGACGAGGTTGACGGCATTTTCGGGCGGATCACGGAGCATATCATTGCCGAGTGTCAAAAACACAGAGGATTTCTTCCGGAGTCTCAGCTCATTCCAAGCTCCTTCTGCTACACGTGGCATACGAGATTCGGCAAGGTGACAAATGCAACACCCGACGGAAGACTGAAGGGATTTCCGCTCGGTGACGGCGCAGGTCCGTGTCAGGGACGGGAAAAAAACGGACCTACGGCTTCGATCATATCTTCCACCAAGTGGGATCACCATCGATTGATCGGTGGCGTTGCGGTCAACGTGAAATTTTCAAAGGAGAATCTTGGCAGTCGCTCTCTCGAAACGATGAAAAGCCTGATCAAAACATATATGATGCGGGGCGGATTCGAAATGCAGATCAACGTGGTTGACAGAGGACTGCTTGAGAAGGCGAGAGATAACCACGAGGAATATCGGGATTTGATCGTCAGGATAGGCGGATACAGCGACTATTTCACGAGGCTGTCACCTGAAATGCAGGAAGAAGTGATTTCCAGAACCGAGCACAAAATATGAGGAGAAGCACTGCGGCTCGGCAAGGGTAGCCTTTTCTTTGTCGGAACGCGGGTATGACCGAGCCGCAACGAGACCGCCGTGGCTCAATGTTCATAACTGCAAAAAAACAACACGCTGTCTTTGAAAAACAGAGTGTTGTTTTTTTATATTTATGTCTGTTCGGCAAAAAACATAATGCGACGGTCGCTTTTTGCGCTGCCGCGTGCGGCGGTTTCGACTGCTCGCACTTTAAAACTCTTGCTTCAGGGAGCGGTCGAAAAGCGATTGCAGTGTTTCGTTCGGATCGGCGTTTTCATACAGAATACGGTATACGGCGGTTGCAATGGGAAGATCGACCTTCACCTTTTTTGCAATATCCATCATCGCTTTGACGGTATAATAGCCTTCGGCAAGCGATTCGAACGCCTGCTTTCGGATAAAGGCTTCACCGAAGGCGCGGTTGTGGCTGTATTTTGAAAAAACGGTCGCTTCGTAATCACCGAGATGGCAAAGTCCGTATGCCGAAAGCTCGTTTCCACCGAGCGCGCGGATCAGTCGGGCGACCTCACGCGTGCCGCGCGACATCAAAGCACCCTTCAGAGAGGAAAGCGAAAGTCCGTCGAGAAATCCTGCCGCGATACCGACAACGTTCTTGGTCGCCGCGCCGATCTCGTTGCCGATGAGGTCG
>JAZLAP010000044.1:0-10738 GCA_045613265.1 Eubacteriales bacterium
GGTAGCGCGACGAGGATGCGGGGGTGTCGCGGCGTGCTTCCTCCTCGTTACGGTAGGGAATAAAGTAAGCGTTTGCCGCAAGCCTCGCTTCGGAGAGGGCGTGCGGATTCTCATAAGGCTGCATAGAAGGTCCTTTCCCGGGCAATGCCCGACTGCGCTGATAGGTGGAGCATCTACATACTCTATATACACAATATTATAACACAGGCGGAAAAATAAAGCAATGTGTTTTTTGGCATAAAAAACCCCAAAAAGTTTGTTTTTCGAGAATTTTTCATTTTCGACCGCTCGGGTGGATGCGGGGAAATCGGCAGGAATTGCGTATCTTTTCTGTTTTTACTTGACAACAGGGCGTTTTTCGTGGTACAATATTATGATAATGAAAATATAGGAACCAAAAAGGGGATAATTATGGCGAAGAACGAAAAGGTCTACGACGACCAGAGCATAAAGATGCTGAAGGGCGCCGACCGCGTGCGTAAAAAGCCTGCGGTCATTTTCGGCTCGGACGGTATCGAGGGCTGCTGTCATACCTTCCTCGAAATTCTGGCGAACGCGGTTGACGAGGCGCGCGGCGGCTACGGCAAGGAGATCCGCGTGACCTATTGGAAAAACCGTGAGATTGAGGTTGAGGACTTCGGGCGCGGCGTTCCGCTCGGCTGGAATGAAAAGGAGCAGCGGTACAACTGGGAGCTTGTTTTCTGCGAGCTGTACGCCGGCGGTAAATACGACAATAACAGCGACGACTCGGTCTACGAGTTCTCGCTTGGTACGAACGGTCTCGGTGCCTGCGCAACGCAGTATGCCTCGGAATTCATGGAGGTTAAGTCCTATAACGGCGAAAAGCTGTCGGAGATCTCCTTTAAGAAGGGCGAGCCTGTAACCGATCTTCGCGTGCGCGACATCGACAAGGGTGAAAAGAAGAAAAAAGGCACGGTGATCCGCTGGAAGCCCGACCTTGATGTTTTTACCGACATTGCGATCCCCGACGAATATTTTAAGGCAACGATGCGCCGTCAATCGGTCATCAATGCGGGAGTACGGTTCGTCTTGTTCCTTGAGAACGAGAATGGGAAGCTTGAAAAAAGCGAATACTATTACGAAAACGGTATTGCCGACTATATTCGCGAGATCACCGACGGCAACGCCAAGACCGAGCCGTATCAGTGGAAGCTCGATACCTACGGCAGAGACCGTGAGGATATGAAGGATTATCACCTGAAGGCGGATATCACCTTCTGCATATCGACCGAGACGAACGTGTGCGAGTATTATCACAACTCCAGCTTTCTTGAGTACGGCGGTGCGCCCGACAAGGCGGTGCGTAACGGCTTTACCTCGGCTGTCGATGCATTTTTGAAGTCCCAGGGGAAATACAACAAAAATGAAACCAAGATCGCTTTTCCCGATATTGCCGACTGTCTCGTCGTGATCGTGAACAGCTCGTCCACTGTAACCTCGTATGAGAACCAGACGAAAAAGGCGATTAACAACGTCTTTATCCAGAAGGCGCTTACCGAATCCATCAAGCAAAATCTTGAGATCTACTTTATGGAGCGTCCGAACGATGCCGCAGTTTTTGCGAAAATGGTGCTGGACAATAAGCGCAGCCGCGAGCGGGCTGAGGCGACCAAGCTTGATATCCGCAAAAAGCTGTCAGGCCCGATCGATGCCGCTAACCGCGTGGAAAAGTTCGTCAGCTGTCACTCGAAGGATCCGACGCGCCGCGAGCTTTACATCGTGGAGGGCGATTCGGCATTGACCTCGGTGAAGCTTGCACGCGATGCCGAGTTTCAGGCGGTCATTCCCGTGCGCGGTAAGACATTGAACTGTATGAAGGTCGATTACAAGCGTATTTTTGAAAGTCCGATCATTGTTGACCTTTTGCGCGTGATCGGCTGCGGTGTGGAGATCGAGGGCAAGGTCAAGGGCGACATTGCGACCTTTGATCTGAACGCTTTGCGCTGGTCGAAGATCATCATCTGCACCGATGCAGACGAGGACGGCTTCCAGATCCGCACGCTTCTTTTGACGCTTTTCTACCGCCTTTTGCCGACGCTCATCAACGAGGGGCGTATCTACATTGCCGAATCGCCGCTGTTTGAGATCACGACGAAGACCGACACCTATTTTGCTTATAACGAAGCCGAAAAGGTAGAGATCTTAAAGCAGCTTGGCGATGTGAAGTACACGCTGCAGCGCTCGAAGGGACTTGGCGAGAACGAGCCGGAGATGATGTCAAAAACCACGATGAAGCCGTCAACCCGCCGTCTGATCGCCATTACGCCGAGCGATGCCGCGGAAACCTGCAGAATCTTTGAGACCCTGCTCGGTAACGATCTCCCCGAACGGAAGCGTTTCATTGCCGAAAATGGCGCACGCTATCTCGCACAGGCGGATATTTAAGAGTATCGTGAAATACAAAACACAATAAAATATAATATATAAATGAAAGGCAAACTCATGGTAAACGCACTGAAAAAGAACGCTGCATGGGACGGCGTAAAGGGTCCCGTTCTGACGATCGTCATGGACGGTGTCGGTCTTGCACCGCATAATGCCGCCAACGCCGTATATGCGGCACACACGCCCACGCTTGACCGTCTTCTTAATGACTACCCGATGATCCCGCTTCGCGCGCACGGCACGGCTGTCGGTCTTCCCGGCGACGACGATATGGGCAACTCCGAGGTTGGTCACAACGCTCTCGGCGCAGGACAGGTCTTTGCACAGGGAGCGAAGCTCGTCTCTCTGTCGATCGAAAGCGGCAAGCTCTTTGCTTCGGATACCTGGCAGACGCTCGTGGGCAACGTAAAGGAAAAGAGCAGCACGCTTCACTTCCTCGGACTGTTTTCGGACGGCAACGTCCATTCGCACATCGACCACCTGACCGCGATGATCTCGCATGCGAAGGCTGACGGTGTGAAGCGCGTTCGCGTGCATATTCTGCTTGGCGGACGCGACGTTGGCGAGACCTCGGCACTTGATTACGTGACACCCTTTGAGGACTTCCTTTCCTCGCTCCGTTCGGATGATTTTGACGTCAAAATTGCATCGGGCGGCGGCAGAATGAAGATCACGATGGATCGCTACGAGGCGGATTGGTCGATGGTGGAGCGCGGCTGGCAGACACACGTTTTGGGAGAGGGACGTGCCTTCTCCTCGGCAGCCGAGGCGATCGAGACCTACCGCAAGGAGCTTTCGGTGATCGACCAGGATCTGCCCGCGTTCGTTATTGCCGAGAACGGAAAGCCCGTGGGTACGGTAGAGGATGGCGACAGCGTGATCTTCTACAACTTCCGCGGCGACCGTTCGATCGAGATCTCAAAGGCATTCGAGGGCGGCAGTGACTTTGATAAGTTTGACCGCAAGCGTGTGCCCGACGTGATGTATGCGGGCATGCTCGAATACGACGGCGACCTGCACATTCCTTCGCGTTACCTCGTCAGCCCCCCCGAGATCACCGAGACCATGAGTGAATATCTCGTGGCGACGGGCATTACGCAGCTTGCAATCTCCGAAACCCAGAAGTTCGGTCACGTTACCTACTTCTGGAACGGTAACAAGAGCGGTAAATTTTCAGAAACGCTTGAGGAGTATATCGAGATTCCCTCGGACGTCATCCCGTTCGAACAACGTCCGTGGATGAAGTGCGCCGAGATCACCGACCGCTTGATCGAGTGTCTTGAAAGCGGCAAGTATAAGTATTTGCGTGTCAATTTCCCGAACGGCGACATGGTCGGACACACGGGCAACTTCCTTGCTACCGAATGCTCGATGGAGGCACTCGACCTTTGCCTTGCACGCATTCTTCCCGTCGTGGACAGACTCGGCGGCGTGGCGCTGATCACCGCCGACCACGGCAATGCCGACGAGATGTACGAGGTTGATAAGAAGGGCGAGGTCAAGCTTTCGAAGGATGGTAAGATGAAGGCGAAGACCAGTCACACCCTGAACCGCGTTCCCTGCATTTTCTACGATAATCATTACAGCGACAAATATACGGTGAAGGCGGACGACGGCAGCTTCGGACTTTCGAACGTTGCCGCTACCACGGTAAGCCTTCTCGGTTACGAGGCACCCGCCGCTTGGGATGCTTCGATGATCGACGTGAAGTAAAAAAGCGAGGGCGAAAGGATGAACACATCCTTTCGCCCTCGCTTTTTATGTACAAAACGAATGCGTTTTGTCACGCCTGACCCTCGGGGATGCGGTAGGTCGTGACAAGCTCGCCGACAAGTGTCTTCATGCCGCTACGGTTGTTTTGCGCGGCTTCGTACAGCTCGTCGAGCTTCTTCCAAAGAAAGTCCTCGTCGATGTCAAGCGGCTGCCCGATGCTGATCGACTTGTTTTTGGTGCGTTGGAGTCCCTCCTCCTCCATCAGTCTCTCCTCGTAGAGCTTCTCGCCCGGACGGAGTCCCGTAACGCAGATCTCGATATCCACGTTCGGCTCGTAGCCCGAGAGACGGATAAGGTTTTCGGCAAGGTCGTAGATGCGCACCTGCTCGCCCATATCGAGGACGAAGATCTGACCGCCTTCCGCATATGCACCCGCCTGTAAGACAAGGCTGACCGCCTCGGGAATGGTCATGAAGTAGCGCACGATATCCTTGTGCGTGACGGTGACGGGGCCGCCTTCCTCGATCTGCTTACGGAACAGGGGGATGACCGAACCGTTGGAGCCGAGAACGTTGCCGAAGCGGACGGCAACAAATTTGGTCTTCGAGTGTCTGCCGACCGTCTGAATGATCATCTCGCAGATGCGCTTGGTTGCGCCCATAATGTTGGTCGGGTTTACTGCTTTGTCGGTAGAGATCTGCACGAAGCGCGATACCTCGTATTTGTCTGCCATACGTGCTACGTTGAGCGTACCGAAGACGTTGTTCTTGACCGCCTCGCAAGGCGAGATCTCCATCAGCGGTACGTGCTTGTGCGCCGCCGCGTTAAAGACGATCGACGGACGGTAGGTACGGAAGACGTCTTCCATCTTGCGTTCATCGCGCAGACTGGCAATCAGGGGAAGAATATCGAGGTTGGGCAAAGCGCGGCGCAGTTCCTGCTCAATGTCGTAGGCATTGTTTTCGTAAATATCAAGGATGATAAGCTTTTTCGGATTATGGTGTGCGATCTGGCGGCAAAGCTCGCTGCCGATCGAACCGCCTCCGCCCGTGACCAGTACGGTCTCGCCTTCAATATAGCCCATGATCTCATCAAGGTCGACCGAGATCTGCTCGCGGCCGAGAAGATCGGAGATCTGAATGTCACGGAGCTTGGATACCGACACCTCGCCGTTGGCAAGCTGATAAATGCCGGGGAGCATTCTGACCTTGCAGCCTGTTTTCTGACAGATGGCGAGAATCTCGGCGCGGCGCTTGTTGCTGACCGAGGGGACGGCAATATGGATCTCGTCGATCTTCTGCTCCTTTGCCACGTGTTCAATGTCGTCGGTGTTGCCCACTACGGGGATATTGTCGATGCGCGAGCCCTTCTTTTCGGGGGCATCGTCAATAATGCAGACGGGCGTGTACGCGAGATGATCCGACGTGCGCATCTCACGGAGCAGAACCATGCCTGCCGCGCCCGCACCGATCAGCATAACGCGCTTGCGTTCCTTGCTGAACATTCCGAGCGTTCCGACAAAGAAACGGAGAAAACGGATGAAGAAGCGCGAAAGAAGCGTCAGACCGCATAAAATCGTGCCCATGACGTAGAGATAAAGCGCGGAAACCGTGCAAGTGGGGATGGGCAACAGATCGGCAACGCCGCCTTCAAGGAAGAAAATGAACAGTAAAAGCGTTGTACAGAGTGCCGAGGCAACGATGCGCACGACCTCGTGAATGCCTATCTGGCTATAGACGAGCATATACAGATGAAAGATCCCGTAAATGACTACGGTGATCAGTGTGGCGAACAAGAACAGGAGCCACGGAGCACCGGACGTGGGAATTCCGGCATTGTCTAAAAGAAGCTGTGCGCCGAAAACCGAAAGAAAGCAGGAAACGATGTCTGCCAGAATGCCGAGAATAGTTTTGACAGAGCGATGATGCAGAAAACCGTATCGGTTCATATAGATCCTCCTGTAAAATTAATTTTGGAAGGGAATACGGCACACTGCCGACCGAATCAGAGGCTCAGGTGCTCCGAAAGCTCGTGGAGCTCGGCAAGCGTTTGCTTTTTGCGCGCGCAGAGCACTTCCATTTCCTTGATCTCGTCTTCGGAGAAGCGATTGAGGTCGCCGTCCTTCAGTTTGTCCTTATACATGCGGTCGAGGACGAGCGCAAAGTCGATGTCGGTGGAGATCAGTCGATTGTCACGCTCGCAGACAACGAGGTTGCTGTTGCCGCGGAAAAGCTCTTCGACGGCGTGCTTGCCCATATCCGAGGCGAGAACGCGGTCGCGGAGCGTGGGAGTACCGCCGCGAACGACGTGCGCAAGACGGGCAAAGCGAGTTTCAATGCCGGTCTTTTCTTCGATCTCTGTCGTAAGAGAGGGGCCGAATTCACTGCCCATGCCCTCGGAGACGATGACAATAAAGTTGCGCTTTCCGAGCGCCTTCGATGCACGGATCTTGCATAGCAGTGCTTCCTTGTCGAAGGGGATCTCGGAAACGATGGCAGCCGTTGCGCCCGAAGCGATCGCGGTGCGGAGCGCAATGTCTCCCGCATTTCTGCCCATGACCTCGACGACGTTGCAACGCGCGTGCGATTCGCAGGTGTCACGGAGACGGTCAACCATTTCGATAACGGTGTTCATTGCTGTGTCAAAGCCGATGGTATTATCGGTCGATGTGATATCGTTGTCGATCGTACCGGGGATACCCACGCAGGGAATGCCGTGGTTGGTGAGATCGGTCGCGCCGCGGAAGGTGCCGTCGCCGCCGATGGCAACGATGCCGTCAATGCTGTATTTCTTGCAGGTTGCGATGGCCTTTGCCATACCCTCGGGCGTTTTGAATTCAGGGCAACGGTCGGAGTAGAGGATCGTGCCGCCGTGATTCAAAATATTCGAAACGTCGCGAACCGAAAAGGTCTTGACGTCACCCTGAATCAGTCCGCTGTAGCCGCGGTAGATGCCGACGACCTCAACGCCGCAACGGATGGCTTCACGGGTAACGGCACGGATCGCCGCATTCATGCCGGGCGCGTCGCCGCCCGAAGTCAAAATACCGATTCTTCTGAACTTTTCCATATCTGTTTTCCTCGCTTTTTAAGATGCAGAGCATCTCTTTTCCTTGCTATTTTAATGTACTTGATTTTAGCCATTCATCTTAGTATACAACAAAATTACGTATTTGTCAATCGCTTTTGGAGAGAAATTATGGAAAATTCGACGGTTTTTTTGCGTATTTCCGCTCGCGTCCCCGCGAAATGCAACGGATAGACACGAGTTTCCGTGGGGGATGCGATGGCAACGAAGACGGTTCCGACAGGCTTTCCGTCACTGCCACCGCCGGGGCCGGCGAGACCTGTTGTGGATACGGCGTAATCGCTGCCGAGACGGCGGCGCGCCCCCTCTGCCATTTCTGCTGCAACCTCGGCGGATATGGCGGTATGTGCGGCGAGCGTTGTCTCCTGCACGCCCAGCAGACTTGTCTTGACGGCATCCGTATAGGAAACGATACCACCGAGAAAGACCTCGCTTGCGCCGGCGATCGAAACGATCGCATCGGCAACCAGTCCTCCTGTCAGCGATTCGGCGGTTGCCAGAGTTTTGTGCTGTTCCTTCAGCAGAGTCACGATATTGTTCACGGTCATTCCTCGCTTACGGTTGTATTTTGGATAGCATTTTTCGTATTTTCGCTCAGAAGCGCCAGCATGGCGCGGGAAGCCACCGAGAGCGGCATTTTTCGCAGATACGCCACAAAAAAGCGGCGCGGGGGAAGCGGCTCGCAGAGACCGATCTCGGATACGCTGCGGTTTTTGATCGCTTCTGCGGCAAAATCATAAACGATCGACGAAACGCCGAGACCGCGGAGTGCAAATGCAAGCAAAAGATCGCTTGTGGCAAGCTCGATGGCGGGAGGAGGGAAGTCGTCACCGAGGAAGTCGGAAACGTAGCGGCGGGTCGATGTGCGGCGCTCCAGCATGATGATCGGCTCCTGTGAAAGCCGCGCCTTCGTTACCTTTTTCTCTTTGGCGATGGCAAAGCGGGGGGAGGCAATAAAAACGTCGCGTATCTCCCGCACGGGCAATAGTGTAAGATCCTCGGTATCGGCGGGAAGCGGCTCGGAAATCACGGCGAAATCGATGCTGCCGCCGCGCAAGGCCTCCAGCGTTTTGGGCGTGGGTGCATTGGTGACGTTCAGGTGAACGTCGGGGTAGCGACGGCGAAAGGCTTCAATGTAGTCGAGCAGATAGAATCGCAGCGTCATGTCCGAAGCACCGATGCGGAGCGCACCGCTGCGAAGTCCGGTGATCTCGCGCAGCTTATCCTCACCCGTTTCAAGGAAAGCGAAGGCTTTTTTAACGTATTCGTACAGAACCCTGCCCTCGGGCGTTGCCGTTACGCCGCGATTGCCGCGAAAGAAGAGTCTGACCTTCAATTCGTCCTCAAGTGCCGCAATGTCGGCAGAGACGGCAGGCTGTGAAACGTACAGCTTTTTCGCCGCTTCGGATACGCTTGCCGATTCGGCGACGGTCAAAAAGGTACGGTAACGTGCGATATTGTCGATCATGCGCGTCTCCTTTCACGGTGATTTTACCGATATGCATTCACGTTGATTACTACTGATATATATTATTATACAATATGCACGAAAAAAAAGCAAGCAGAATTTTGAAAAGTGAAGCATTTCTTCGAAAAACGGCGTTTGTTTTTGGCGTGTCGGCGGGGAAGCGCGAAAAAATGTGTAAAAGTTACAAAAATATGATTGACAAAAGACGAGGTTTGTAGTATAATTTTATTACCGAAGAAACGGTATCGGAATAACTAAGGAGTGTCGTACATGGAAATTGCGATCATAGCGGATGACAAGAAGAAGGAACTGATGACACAGTTCTGCATTGCCTATTGCGGCATTCTTTCTCGCCACCATATTTGCGCCACGCAGGTCACAGGAAAATATATTGCAGATGCAACGGGGCTTACGATCGACTATCTGATGGCAGGACAAGGCGGCAACCAACAGGTCGCCTCGCGTATTGCGTATGATGAGATCGACGTTTTGTTCTACTTCCGCGACAGTGAAAAGCAGGGCACCGATTACGAAAACGATCTTCTGCGTCTTTGCGATATGCACAACGTTCCCGTTGCTACCAATATCGCTACGGGAGAGGTGCTCGTTATGGCGCTGGATTCGGGCGCACTCGATTGGCGTGAGCTGATCAATCCTCGCTCGGAGTATAACCGCAAAAAGCGTTGATAATAAGAAAAAGCGGCGGTCGCCGCTTTTTCTTATATGACACGAGGTAAAATCAATCAACCGTATACACCGTATACAATAAAACAACCGTATACAGTGAAACCGGCAGTTCTTGCCGATACGGGAGGAAGGAGGCGCGTCATGCGCGTCAAGCTACATATTCTGTCGCTCGTCCGTGAGCTCGATGACGACGGCAATCCGATGGACGATGACTGCCACCGCGTGGAAGAGACGGTATGCGGTACGCTTGCGCTTTCGGACGCAGGGGGAGAGATCGCTTACATCACTGCCGATGAAAACGGAAAAACCGAGAGCCGTATCCTGTTTCCGTCCGACAGACAAAGCCTGCGGATTCTGCGTTCGGGCGTGGTTTCCTCCGAGATACGTCTGGTTCATGGACACACGCACGCATCCGAGTACGGATTTCTCGGCTACCGTTTCCCACTTGCGGTCACGCTTTCCTCTTTGAAAAACAACATAAATGTAAGCGGCGGCTGTATCCGTCTTGCCTATCGGATGGACATCGGCGGACAAAAGCAGAAGGTCTCGATGCAAATCACGGTAACGGGGGGAGCAGACGAATGACACAGAACGAGCTGAAGGATGCGGTACGCAGAAAAACGCCCGCCGTTTATTTTCTGTGCGGCGAAGAGGAATACCTGAAGCAATACTGGCTTCGTGAATTTCGTAAAAGCATCGTTGGCGATGCTTCGCTTGCCGCCTTTAATCACATCCGCTTTGAATGTGAGGATGTGGATCTCGGTGCGCTTGAGGAGGCGGTGGTCACACCGCCCGTTATGGAGGATTATAAGCTCGTTGAGTGGCATCTTGCGCGCCTTTCCTTGCTGACCGATAAGGAGCTTTCGGCGCTTTCGGATATTGCTGTACGCGTGAAGGAGGATGCCTATACGGTCGTCGTGTTTTACGTCGGCGACGGAGATCTCGATCTTACGGGGCATCCCAAAAAGCTCTCCAGGATAGCATCAGCCTTGGCAAAGCTCGGTCAGCTTTGCGTGTTTACGCGCTCTACCGACGCCGCCTTGTCGGCGTGGCTCGAACGGCACTTCACGCATCTCGGTGTCAGCGTGACGCCCGCCTTTACCCGTGCGATGATCGCACAGGTGGGGCATGATATGCAGATCTTGTCAAACGAGACCGAAAAGATTGCCTACTACGTCCTGTCGCATGGGAGCAATACGGCAGACACGGCAGTTTTGCAGCTTGTTTCCTCAACCAATGTGGAGTGCGATGCCTTCGCGCTCTCGAACGCGATCCTTGCCGGTGACGGCGCCGCCGCCTTTCTGGCGCTCTACGATATGAAGCGCCGCCGTACCGAGCCGTCCTTCATCCTTTCGTCGGTCGCGCGGATCTATGCCG
>JAZLAP010000045.1:0-1687 GCA_045613265.1 Eubacteriales bacterium
ACCTTCCGAGCTGACGTTCATGGTCACGTGATCGGGCAGATATTTTTTCGCATCGCTGAGCTCTCTGTCGGAAAATCCCTTGATGACAGCCGTTGCTTTTTCGGGAACGGCGTTAAACGCAACGCCGCCATTGACGCTGACGATCGTCTTTTCTCCGCCGCACGCGATCGTTCTGACCATCGTGCCGGACATACGTCCCTTTTCCAGATTGATCACGGGATAGGTCGCATCGGGGGTAAATACGTAAGGCGGAAGGGCTTCCTTTGCGCGATAGTAAGCAAGGTCAGAGGAGCCGCATTCTTCATCCGTACCGACGATCATACGGACATTATGAGAAAGATGATATCCGCATTCCTTGAGTGCGCGCATAGCAAAGAGAACGGCAACAGCGGGTCCCTTATCGTCAGAAGTACCTCTGCCGTACAGCTTGCCTCCGCTGAGGGTCAGTGTATAGGGGGGATATTTCCAGCCCGTTCCTTCGGGAACGACGTCCAAATGGCAAAGTACACCGAGTTTCGTGTCTCTCTTGGGATCCATATCAATCGTTCCGACGTAATTTTCATGGTTGGTAACGGTAAAACCGTATTTTTTCGCCATACCCAACATTTTGGCAAGAACGTATGCGTTCTCTTCGCCGTAAGGCATATCGTCAAGAGGAGCAGCTTTAACGCTGGGGATCGAAACAAGGGAGGACAGACAGTTGATCATTTCACTTGCGTGATCCTCTATATACTTATTGATTTTAGAAGGCATCATTTGGATCATCATTCCTTTCAATCATTCACGAATATTATTCGTCTTCATTTTTAAGCAGCTCCGTCGCTTCACGGATGTCCTGATAGGAGAAGCCGTAACGCATGAGCGCGGATACCGCTTTATTTTTTTCTTCGGTATTTTTAAAAATACCAACGCCGCCCATCGAACGGATACGGCGTGCGCAGACCTCGGAAAAATCAATTTCCATACATTCCAAGGTCTCACGGATCACATCCTCGGAGAAGCCCTTTGCGAACATTTCCTTTTTGATGCGATTTTTTCCGTAGGATTTATGTAATGCAAGATTCTCGGCAAACAGAAAAGCATCGTCCGACTCGCGGATATAACCCTTTTCCTTCAAATAAGACGCGGCTTCCTCCGCGATGTCCGCGGGATATCCCTTCAATTTCAGCTTGCGTGACAATCCCTTGGCGGTATTGCCGGCATAACCGAGCAAGGAAATCCCCTTTTTGATCGCGGACCAAAGCTTCATACATCGGAGAATTTCTTCACATCGCGCCCTGTCGACGGAAATCGGCTCCTTCAACGTTAAGGGCAAAGCCAGCTCTGAGAACATCAATGCCGAAACACGCCCTTTTATCTGTTGCGATTCCCTGCCGTTCGATATCTCCATGGATATCTCCGCTTCCTCACCGTTTGAAACGGCGAGGATTCGGTATATGGAAATATTCATTTTTTAATCGTCGTTTTCGATATCGAGAAGGCGGATATCGAATTCATCTCCGTCTTCGTCACCGCTTCCGTCATCATCCTCGTCGAGGGAGTACGCATCGTCTGCGGTCAAGTCGATATCTTTGCCGCGAAGCTTGATCTTTTCTTCAAGCTCCTTCATCAAGGACTCGTTTTCAGCAATCGTCTTTTTGGTATTTTCCTTACCCTGAGCGATCTTTTCACCGTTATAGGAGAACCA
>JAZLAP010000046.1:0-8923 GCA_045613265.1 Eubacteriales bacterium
CTCATCTTTGAAACAAAGCTCGCCGCCTCCGATGCGGCAATGAGAGAGGCGATCGCCCCCACCGATCCCGAGCCTACTCCCGATCCCGAGCCTACTCCCGATCCCGAGCCTACTCCCGATCCCGAGCCTACTCCCGACCCTGAGCCTACTCCCGATCCCGAGCCTACTCCCGATCCCGAGCCTACTCCCGATCCCGAGCCTGCTCCCGATCCCGAGCCTGCTCCCGATCCCGAACCTCTTTCGTAAAATTCGGAAAGCTTTCTTTCGTTCTGCTGTCACCATCTTTTGCGCATGTCATAGAATGTTAATGTAGAACACGCAAGCAACATCACTTACATTCGGTCCCCCCTGTTCTTAGCTTGCGGTTCTCGCGGCAACTGCCGTTTTATATCAGGAACATTCCTAAGCACACATGGAGGTACGCAGAATGAACAACAACAATTGCCTTTGCTCTCTCTTCGACGACAATTGCAGCTGGATCATCATCCTTGCTATTATCGTCATCTTCTGTTGCTGCTGCAACTGAGGAGAAAAGAAGCGCACCGACAGGATCCTGTCGGAGCGCCTCTTTTGTTTGTCTTCGTTCTTATTTGTCATATTTCGGAGAGTGGAAGCATAGGATAGACCAATAAAAATCGGAGGAGAAAATCATGTTGATCTGTTCTGTCAAAGCATCCGCCCTGAAATTTACGGGTGCGCTTCTGCTCACGGCACTGTTCCTCGGCGGTCTGCTTGCATTCGCCGTTCCCACGGTCACTGTCAATGCCGCCGCAGGGGAATATCATTACAGCGGTGTCGGAAGCGAGGAGGGGCGACAGTCCTTCATAAAGCAATTTGGCTGGGAAGTGGGAGAAGCACCAATCGACACAGCGGAATTTACGCTCCCCGAAGAATTTGACCGTGTTCTGCTGGGCTATAACGAGCTGCAAAAGGCGCAAGGGCTGGATCTTACCCGCTATCGCAAGAAGACCGTCACCCGCTATGTATACGAGGTGGAAAACTATGCCAACTACGAAGGCAACGTATATATCAGCCTGATCGTATACCGCGGTCGCGTGATCGGCGGGGACGTTTCCTCAGCAGATCCCGAAGGATTTGTGCAAGGATTTTCGGGCGGCAAGGACTAAAAAAGCCAAGTCAATACGAAAATTTACATTTGTTTCACCTATATTTCGCCTATTTTTAAGTTTATCACTTGACAATATCGGTTTTCGGTGCTATAATTATCGTATTAGAGTGATAGGTACTCTTAAACTTTTGCAAAAATAGATAAGAGGTTGAAAAAATGTCTAATCAGGAAAACACCAAGTCCTTTGGCCAAAAAGTCGGTTCGTTTTTCAAAAGGATCGGTAACGCCATTGTTTCCGTCTGGAACGGCGCGTGGGGCGGCATGGAAAAAGCTTCCGTGCGCTTTCAGGAGGTTTATGAGCTTCGCGATTTGGGAAGCACGTCGAGTTGGGGTATCGGTCTTTCGATCCTTGCGATCGTTTGCGGTATCTTTCATCTCAGCATCAGTAGCGTGACCGAACGTATCGCCATCGGCGGTGCACTTTTTGACAGTGTCGGTGATGTATTTCTCGTTCTCTCGCTTCTTTTACTGATCGCAGGTACGTTGACCGCATCGGGTGCAGGTCTCATGTTCATTTTTGCGGGCATGACACTTCCCTTGGTCGGCGAGATCATCAATGTCGTTGTAAATCTCTGTACGGGCAACGCCGCATATATCGGTGAGAACTGGCTCTACCTTGTAAGCTTTGCCGCATACGCCGCCATTTACGTGCTTTCCTTCACGAAGGTGATATCGGTGAAGCTCGGCAAGTTTATCATGATAGGCGTTTCGCTTCTTCTCGCCATCTACGCCATCCTCGCATTCTGCTTCCGTTTTGCCCCCTTCTTCATCGATGACAGCATCCTCGTCACCAAGGCGATCGAATATATCACGTTGATCGCTGCCATGCTGATGATCCACCTGACCGTGTTCGACTATTCCTCCGAATACCATGTGGTATCGAAGGTTGTCGAAAGAGACGACAAGGAAGAATTTTGATTTCATAAAAAACAAGCTACCGACTGCTCGTCGGTAGCTTGTTTTTTGTAATTTTTTGGCGAAAATGCTTGACATTTTTTCCCTAATGGGATATAATATATGTAGCGGGTAAATGCCCGACTGCCGACGGTCCATTCACCAAATAATCACAAGGCGCCTCGGCTCCACGAAAGGAGAAACATTATGAAAAGAACACTCAGATCCACCCTCCTCGCTTCAATTTTGCTCCTTGCATGCGTTCTGTCGCTTGCTTCCTGTGCAAAGACGCCTGCCAATATGTATCAGGCTTCCGTCGATAAGATCGAAGCCGCAGGCGGTGTGGATGCTACCATAACCGCAACGGTAGACGTTGTGGTAAGCAGTTATTCTGTCAAGAGTACTGTCGTCGCGGATGTAAAAACCAATGGCGATGATGTCTACGTAAAAACAAGCACGACCTCTATGGGGCAAACCGTCACCGATGAAGCAACCTTTGCGAACGGCACCCTGTACGTGAATTCCGGTTCCCTCGGCAAGAGAAAAACAACCTGCTCTTTAGATCAGTTTAACAATTATTACGGTGATTCGACCGAGGTTCTCTCCGAGGACATCACTGCCGACAGCTTCAAAAACGCTACCGTCACCACTGAAAGCGGCGTAACCACCGTCACGTTGGTCATGAACGAAGCAGAAATACAAAAGCTGATTGATGATGCGATCGGCAACCTTGGTCTTACCTCAAGCAACGGCGTAACCGTCACCGAAGCCTCACAGAACCTGATCTTTAAGAACGGCTTGCTTTCCGAGCAAACCGTGTATATCGATATCACTATGAACGCACCGGAGCTTGGCGGAAGCATGACACTGAAAAACCAGACAAAAATAGTCTTCAACAACATTGGCACGGCTCCTGTAATCGAAGCACCGCAAGATGCCGACAGCTACATCCAAAGCGATATTTTAGGATAAATCGAAAAGGCGTTCGCATTGCAGATGGCCTTCAAAGAACAAGCTACCGACTGCTCGTCGGTAGCTTGTTCTTTTTTTCTCTTGCTTACGCCGAAAGCTTGGCGCGGAGACGGGATGCGATCTCTGCGATGAAGGTTGCCGAGTTTACCGAACGGACGGCGGTTCCTTCCTCAACAAGACCTGCAAGGTCCTTCGTCATAATGCCTGCGTTCAGGGTGTCGATACAGGCTTCCTCAAGCTTATCCGCAAAATTCACAAGGAGCGGAAGCTCGTCAAGCTCGCCGCGCTTACGGAGAGCGCCCGACCAGGCATAGATGGTTGCCATCGGGTTGGTCGAGGTCTCCTCGCCCTTCAGGTAACGGTAGTAGTGACGGGTGACCGTGCCGTGCGCCGCCTCATACTCGTAATTGCCGTCGGGCGAAACGAGAACCGAGGTCATCATGGCAAGACTGCCGAACGCGGTCGAAACCATGTCGCTCATCACGTCGCCGTCATAGTTCTTGCACGCCCAGATATAGCCGCCCTCGCTGCGGATCACACGCGCTACGGCGTCGTCGATCAGCGTGTAGAAGTAGGTAATACCAAGCTTTTCAAAGGTCTCCTTATAATGCTTCTCGTACACGTCCTGGAACAGAAGCTTGAAGGTCTGGTCATACTGCTTCGAGATTGTATCCTTCGTCGAGAACCAGAGATCCTGCTTTGTATCGACTGCGTACTGAAAGCAGGAGTGCGCAAAGGAAAGGATCGAGGAATCCTTATTATACTGCGACTGCAAAACGCCGCTGCATTCAAAATCGTAGACCGTCTCGCGGAAGGTCTCGTTTCCTTTTTCATCGGTGAACAGAAGCTCTGCTCTCCCCTTGTCGGGAACGCGATACTCGGTCGCACGGTAGACGTCACCGTAGGCATGGCGGGCGATGGTGATCGGCTTTTTCCAGTTGCGCACGGCAGGACGGATCGAGTCGATCAGGATGGGAGCGCGGAACACGGTACCGTCAAGAACGGCACGGATGGTACCGTTCGGGCTTTTCCACATCTCGGAGAGATTGTATTCCTCCACGCGCTGGCGGTTCGGGGTGATGGTCGCGCATTTGACGGCAACGCCGTACTTCTTCGTGGCAAGCGCGCTGTCCATCGTTACCTTGTCGCGCGTCTTTTCTCTTTCGGGAAGTCCGAGGTCGTAATACTCGGTTTTAAGGTCAACGAACGGAAGGATCAATTCATCCTTGATCATCTTCCAGAGAATACGTGTCATTTCGTCGCCGTCCATCTCGACGAGCGGCGTTTTCATCATGATTTTTTCCATTGTATCAATCCTTTGCATTTTTTGTATAGGGAAGAAGTCCGCCCGCCATCAAAATGGCGATTTGACGATCGGTGAAGGCGGCAACGAGCGAAATCTCCTTGCCACTCGCGGTCTTCATCGTAATACTACCGTTTTTCATACCGTCAAACACGCCAACGAGCGTCAGCTTTTCGTTCTGCGTAAGCGCATCGTAATCCTCGGGATTCTTGAAGGTAAGCGGCAGAATGCCTGCGTTCACAAGATTTGCCGCATGAATACGCGCAAAGCTCTTGGCGACGACGGCACGCACACCGAGGTACAGCGGAACGAGCGCCGCATGCTCACGCGAGGAGCCCTGACCGTAGTTTTCACCACCGACGATGACCGTCGCTTTGTTTGCCTTTGCGCGCTCGGCAAAGGTCTCGTCGCAAACCTCAAAGCAGAAGCGCGAGAGATACGGAATGTTCGAGCGATACGGAAGGATCTTGGCACCTGCAGGCATGATGTGATCGGTCGTGATGTTGTCACCGACCTTCAAGGTCAGCGTTGCCGCGATCTCGTCCTCCATCTCATGCGTTTCGGGGAAGGGCTTGATGTTCGGGCCGCGCAAAACCTCAAGGCTCTTTGCTTCCTCGGGATCGGCAGGAAGCACGACTGCGCTGTCGTTTACGCGGAACGCTTCGGGCATCGTGATTTCGGGATAGTCGCCAAAGGTCATGGGATCGGTGATCACGCCCGTCAGAGCCGACACGGCGGCAAGCTCGGGCGAAACGAGGTATACCTGTGCGTCGCGCGTGCCGCTTCTGCCCTCGAAGTTACGGTTGAAGGTACGGAGTGAAACGCCTGCCGAGTTCGGTGAAAAGCCCATGCCGATGCAGGGACCGCAGGCACATTCGAGAATGCGTGCGCCCGCCTCGATCATATCGGCAAGTGCACCGCATTCGGAAAGCATCGTCAAGACCTGACGCGATCCGGGCGAGATGGAAAGGCTGACCGTATCCGCGATCTTCTTACCGCGCAGAATGGCGGCAACGCGAAGCATGTCGCGGAGCGAGGAGTTGGTGCAGGAGCCGATGCAGACCTGGTTTACGGGCGTGCCCGCAATGCTTGCCGCAGACTTAATGTTGTCGGGGCTGTGGGGGCAAGCGAGAAGCGGTGTCAGCGTTGAAAGATCAATATCGATCACGCGATCGTATACGGCATCCTCGTCGGATGCAAGCGGAACGAACGCGTCGCCTCTGCCCTCTGCCTCAAGAAATGCCTTCGTGATCTCGTCCGAGGGGAAGATCGACGTAGTGGCGCCAAGCTCAGTACCCATATTGGTGATGGTAGCACGCTCGGGAACCGAAAGCGTTTTGATGCCTTCTCCGCCCCATTCAACGATGTAACCGACGCCGCCCTTGACAGAGAGGATACGGAGGATCTCAAGGCTGACATCCTTTGCACTCACCCAGGGGCGAAGCTTTCCCGTCAGATTGACCTTAATCATTTTCGGCATTGTGATGTAGTACGCACCGCCGCCCATTGCAACAGCTACGTCAAGTCCGCCCGCACCGAAGGCGAGCATACCGATACCGCCTGCGGTCGGCGTATGGCTGTCCGAGCCGATCAGTGTCATACCGGGCACGCCGAAGCGCTCCAGATGCACCTGATGGCAGATGCCGTTACCGGGGCGTGAGAAGCGGATGCCGTACTTCTTTGCGACCGACTGGATATATTGATGATCGTCGGCATTTTCAAAGCCCGACTGAAGCGTATTATGGTCGATGTAGGCGACCGAAAGCTTCGTGCGGACGCGCGGAATGCCGATCGCCTCAAACTCAAGATATGCCATCGTACCCGTGGCATCCTGTGTTAACGTCTGGTCAATGCGAAGCGCGACCTCGCTGCCGGGTGTCATATCGCCCGAAACAAGATGCGCCTTGATGATCTTTTGTGCAAGTGTAAGTCCCATGGTTGTTTCCTCTCATTTATCTGTTATTGAATCGCGGTGTCGGCTTTGAGGACACCGCTTTTTTTCGTTGCTTCATGTGCATTCTGTATATGCCTTACGGCAAGTGCCTCCGCACGGGTCGCATCATGAGCAACCAATGCCTCATAGATCTCCCGATGCTCGCGGACGGCGGCACGCGCGCGATCGTGATCCTCGACCGAGGCGCGACGGAAGCGGCGGATCTTGCGGTGAAGATCCGAAAGCAGCGTATGCAGGATCTTGCTTCCGCAATACGCATAGATCTTCTCGTGAAAGGCGCTGTCCATGTTGCGCACCTTCTCCGCTTGCCCCTTTTCGACGTAAAACTCCTGCAATTCCAGAGTTTCGGCAAGATCGGAGAGACCGTCTGCGCCGATCGCCTCGGCACAGAGCGCAGTCGCGTAGCCCTCCACACGGGTACGGACGGCGTAAATATCGTTAAAGTCCTTTTCGGTAATGCCAAGCACGGTCGCGCCCTTTGGCGTTTCGGCTATCAAGCCCTCCTGCGAGAGCCGCTTCAACGCCTCTCTTACGGGTGTTCGGCTGACCTTCAGCTCCGCACAGAGCGGAAGCTCGCTGACCACATCGCCGGGGGCAAGCGTTCCGTTCAGAATATCCTCCTCGATCCTGAGAAAGACACGCTGCGCCATCGAGCCGCCCTTATCCATGTCGGTCACGGCAGTCACCTCAACGGCGGAACGCCGTATCGCCCACGAAGGCTTTGATGTGCGCTTCCATTTCACCGTCAGAGATCGCGTTGTCACGACCGTTTTCGTATTCCTCGTCGATCCAGCTCTTGAGCGAAAGCACGAGCGGATCGCGCTTGTCAAGCATTTTGTCGCCCGTAAGCCCGTAACGGTCATTGATCCAATAGGAAATACCCGCAAGTCCCGAGGTTTTGGTAATGAGAACGCCTGCGGGGCGGTTGAGAAGCTTTTTCGTATCGAAGATATTGTAGATCTCCTCGTCCTTCAGAAGTCCGTCGGCGTGGATGCCTGCGCGCGTGACGTTAAAGCTCTGTCCGACGAAGGGTGTCATGGGCGGAATGTCGTAGCCCATCTTTTCGTGGAAGAAGTTTGCAATGTCGGTGATCGCCGTCGTATCCATGCCGTCAAGCGTACCGCGCAGGCTTGCGTACTCGAATACCATCGCCTCAAGCGGAATATTGCCCGTTCGCTCACCGATACCGAGAAGCGAGCAGTTGACCGCCGAAGCACCGTACAGCCATGCGGTCGATGCGTTGGCGACTGCCTTGTAGAAGTCGTTGTGACCGTGCCACTCCAGCATTTCGCTCGGCACGTCGGAATAGTGCTGGAGACCGTAAATAATACCGGGCACGCTACGCGGAATGGCAACCTCGGTATAGGGTACGCCGTAGCCCATCGTATCGCAGGCGCGGATCTTGACGGGAATGCCCGCATCACGCGACATTTTCTGAAGCTCGTTAACGAAGGGCACCACGAAGCCGTAGAAGTCGGCACGCGTAATGTCCTCAAGATGACAACGCGGACGGATACCCGCTTCAAATGCCTCGGCAACCGTCGAAAGATAGAGATCCATTGCCTCCTTGCGCGTCATCTTCAGCTTTTTGAAAATGTGGTAGTCGGATGCCGAAACGAGAATACCCGTCTCCTTGATGTCAAGGTCGCGGACGAGCTTAAAGTCCTCCTTCGACGCGCGAATCCATGTCGTGATCTCAGGAAACCGCAATCCAAGCTCGCGGCACTTTTCAAGCGCCTCCCTGTCCTTCTTACTATAAATGAAAAACTCGGTCTGGCGGATAATACCCTTAGGGCCGCCGAGGCGAGACAAGAACTTATAAAGCTCGACGATATGCTCCACCGAATAGGGTGCCATCGACTGCTGACCGTCGCGCATCGTCGTATCGGTGATGAAGATCTCCTCGGGCATTCCCATCGGCACGCGGCGATGGTTAAAGGGGATCTTCGGCACTGCATCGTAGGGATATACGTCGCGGTACAAATTGGGCTCTTTTACGTCCTGGAGCTGATAACGGTAGGATTTCTGCTCCAGAAGATTGGTTTTCTCGGATATTTCAAGCATAGATGTCTCCTTTTCCCGAGGGCGGATTCTCTTTGCCCCCGATACCGCAAATGCGGTATTTTGCCGATTTTTCGGCACTTTTTTCGTGTTGTATACAAGTATACACGATGACTCGCTCTTTTGCAACCGTGAAACACATAAGTTTACATTTTGTTCACAAGTTTGTGGGGAAATTTTGAAAATCCGGCAAACGATGCATACATATTTTTGCGGGAGTGGGAGAAAATAGAAGGTAGCCGATAGAAAGCAGAAACGGCTTTTTGCTTTATCGGCATCGAATCCGAAGGGAGAATAACCGTGACCTTATCCCGCAGCTATGAAGCCAACGTGGTCTTTCTCGACACGCACCTGCGCGTTGACGAAAGCTTTGACCTTGTCCGCCGCCACCTTACGGTCGGAAGCGATGAAATGACGCTCTATTACATCGACGGCTTTGTAAAGGATGACACCATGCAAAAGCTCATGCAATACTTTATCGGACTTCGCGCCATCGGTCGCGGCGAAAATGCGGCGCGTGCCTTCGCTGACGGACATATTCCCTACGTTGAGGTAAACGTGACGCAGGACGTCGAAAACATGACGACCGCCGTTCTGTCCGGCGCAGTGC
>JAZLAP010000047.1:0-13538 GCA_045613265.1 Eubacteriales bacterium
AAGCTCCGCCAAAGGAATTTTCGTCCCCGATCCTTCTTCCCGATTTTCCCGAGGGTGAGCGCTATCTGCGCGACATCGAGCACGAATACCGACATAAAAAGCTATATGCCGAGCGACGCACCTCACTTCTCTTATCGGATCTTCTGATCCTCACGCTCCGACGGGATGCGCGACGCGCAACGCCAAAATTCGCATCGCTTGCAGAAAAGGTGGCAGCCTATCTTCGCCAACATTATAAAGAGCCTTGCAATCTCGATGAGATCGGCGACAGGTTTTCCTATCATCCCAATTACCTGAACCGTCTCATGGTTGCCTACACAGGGCTTTCGATCCACAAATATCTGACACGCTATCGCATCGACCGCGCCGTAGAGCTTTTATCGACGACTGCGCTCAGCGTAACGGAGGTCGGCGCAGCGGTAGGCTTCCGGGATCTTTCGCACTTTTCCAAGGTGTTCCTGCACGTAACCGGTCACCCACCGAGCGCGTTTCAAGCGTAAAAAAAGCGGCAATGCCGCTTTTTTTACGCTTTTTTTACAGGTACCGCAGTACGCGTGGCAATGAAATCGATCCATGCCTTTACGCTTTCTTCGCTTGGGAAGGTCAGATCCTTCAATGTATACTCAATGTCAAGCATCTCGGATTTTCCGTTTCCGAGCGGATGATACGGCTCGATATTGATTTCGCGGATCGCGGAATACGTGTTCGCCGTTTCCGCTATGCCAAGCAGATGCTCTTCCCTATCGTTCAACGTAGGAATGATCGGGCAACGAAGAATGATGCTTGCGCCGTTTTCATTCAGAAACGCAAGGCACTCGCGGATGCGGTCGGGATATACACCGGTAAACGTGCGGTGCTTTTCGCGGTCGGTTTCCTTGTAGTCAAAAAGGAACAGGTCAACGTAGGGCAGAATTTCCCGATATTGCTCCACCTTGGCGTAGCCGCAGGTCTCGATGGCGGTATGTAAGCCCTCTTCCTTTGCCGCTTTCAAAAGTGCCAGCGTAAAATCGAACTGAAGCATCGGCTCACCGCCCGACAGCGTGATACCGCCGCCCGAATTATCATAAAAGGGCTTATCCTTCATGACCTCGGCAATGACCTCGGAGACACTTTTGGTTTCGCCTGCAAGCGACAGTGCCTCGTTGTAGCAGTATGTGGTACAGGCACCGCAGCCGATACAGGACGTGCGGTCAAAGAAGTGTACACCGTCCTTCATCGTATGGCAACCGTTCGGGCAAAGCGGTTGACATTTGCCGCAGGAAACGCATTTGTGCGGGGCATACATCAACTCAGGTTGTACGTGCTTGGATTCAGGGTTATGACACCAGAGGCAATTCAGGGGACAGCCCTTCAAAAAGACTGTGGTGCGAATTCCCGGGCCATCATTGACAGAAAATTTTTGAATATTAAATACCGTTCCGAACATTTAAGAATCACCTCTCGGGTCATTATATCACAATACAAAACAAATGTAAATGCCGAAAATTAAGTTTTTATGATCTGAAATTTTGTTCGCATTGTTAGCCGCCCAGCAATACGTCGGTCACGAGCATAAAACAAAAGCCGACGAGAAGTGCATAGGTCGCACCACGTTCGCTGCCGTGTGCGTGCGTTTCGGGAATCATTTCGTCGCTGATCACGTATAGCATCGTACCACCCGCAAAGGCAAGTGCGAACGGCAGGATCGCGGATGCCACGGTCACGGCAAAATAGCCGAGTAGCGTACCAACGACCTCAAAAAGTCCCGTCGCGGCGGCAATCAGAAAGGTACGTTTCTTAGAAATGCCGGCAGCCAGCATCGGCGCAATAATGACCATGCCTTCGGGAATGTTCTGGAGGGCGATACCGCCGGCGATCACGAGTGCCTCTCCCGTATTCTCCGCACCGAAGCCAACACCTGCCGCGATGCCCTCGGGCAGATTATGGATAGCGATCGCTGTCACAAACAACAAAACCTTTCCTACGTTGCTTTCCGCATGCGTTTCTTGATCGACACCCGCAAGCTTATGCAGATGCGGAACCAGCTTGTCAATAAGATTGAGCGCAAGAGCACCGGCGAAGACTCCTGCAACCGTGATCAAAAGTCCGAATTTTCCGCCATGCTCCACAGCAGGCAGGATAAGTCCAAGTACAGCCGCCGCCAGCATAACACCCGCAGCAAAAGACAACACGACGTCGGAAAATTTATGTGTCATTTTTTTAAACATAAATCCGATACATGCGCCGATTACTGTAGAGCCGCCGACGCCGACCGCCGTCAGAAGAACCATAATAAATCCGTCATTCATATACTGTCACCGCAATCCTTCCGAGTTTTATTGATAATCCTTTCAAAAGAAGATTCGAACGCTACGGTACTATTATAACACAAAAATCGCAAAAAGGTATATATTTTTTGCATTTTCAAAAAATATATAGCGTCATGCAAAAACACAACGCTACATATGCGAACCATCATTCTGCTACAAAGATGTACGGATAGATTTCCTGTCCACCATCGACAAAATAAAGCTCAATATCGGTATGGTTCTTTTTCATGTGATCCTCAAGCGCCGCCCATTCCTCGGGAACGGTATCCTTGCCGCAGAACACGGTCAGCATGAACTTGTCGGGCAGCTCTACAAGCATCGATGCAAGCTTGCAAGTTGCCGTACTGCGCTCTTTTTCCGAGACGACAATGTCCTTTTCGATAATGCCGATCGTATCGCCGTTATGAATATGGAGACCATTCATATCGGTATCACGAATCGACGGAGATACATAGCCTGCCGTCACACGCGCGATTGCCGCAGTCATAGCTTCAACATTCGCATCCACACCGGGATTATCAAAATCAATCGAAGAAAGCGCAACGTAACCCGTTCCGATATTTTTGCTGGGAATCACGTGGATTTTTGCTTTTTCGTAAAGCTCGCCCGCCTGCTGTGCCGCCATCATAATGTTACCGTTGTTCGGAAAAACGAAAATGTGCTCGGCATTGAGCGAATCAAAGGCTTCAAGAAATTCGTTGGTTGAGGGATTGTGCGTCTGCCCGCCGTGAATGATTACATCCGTACCAAGCTCACGGAACAGATTTTCAATACCCGCGCCATTGCAGACAGCCACGACGGCATACTGCTTTTTTACGGTAGGTACATCGGGAGTCGATTCGGGATTTGTCGCCGGAACTGCCTCGTTCTCGTCCTTGTCCTTAAGCTCCGTATGCTGTACCGACATGTTTTCAATTTTAACGGTGAGAAATTCACCGAATTCGCGGCAGTACGCAAGTACCTTTTCGGGCGAAAGCGTATGCACGTGGATCTTCACGATGCTATCCGTCTTAAAAGCAACGACCGAGTCACCGATGCTTGCGAGAAACGCCTTCAAGGGTTCAATATCAAAAGCATTGATATCGGTTTTTTTATTCTGAAGCTGAACGAGCAGCTCGGTACAATAGCCGTAGGTCATTTCGCTATCAGGGCCAAAAGCAAAGCTTGTTGCCGCCGATTGCGGCTTATCAAGGGTAAGACTCGCATCACCGTCGGCAATTTTTTTACCATTCAGTGCACGGTTGAAGCCATCCATAATGTAAAAAAGTCCTGCCGCACCGCTATCGACAACGCCCGCTTCCTTCAGTACCGTCAAAATCTCAGGGGTACGCTCAAGAGAAGCGTGCATTTCCTTTACGAGGTCCGAGAAAAAGCTACGGATCGTGCTCTGCGCATTGAGGCGCGATACGGCAAATTCCACCGCTTCACGGGCAACCGTCAGAATCGTGCCCTCCGTGGGTGTCATAACAGAGGAATACGCCTGCTGAACGCCGAGATCAAGCGCCTTACCGAGCGTTGCGGGATCAGCGTTCTCGGATTCTTCAAGACCCTTTGACATACCCGCAAAGAACTGCGACAGAATAACGCCGGAGTTTCCTCGTGCACCGAGAAGCATACCACGCGAAAACATCTGCATCATTTCGGCAAGGTTATCGGTATCAAGGTCAGCGATTGCCGCGACACCGCTTTCAATGGTCATACGCATATTGTCACCCGTATCGCCATCAGGCACAGGAAAGACATTCAGCTTGTTGACCTCTTCGGCATTCGAGCCAAGCTCTTTTGCGCCGCCCCAAGCCATCTTTTTCAAAAGAAGGCCGCCCAAAAACTTCAGTCCCCGTCCGCCGGACGGAGTGGGCTCGTTCTTTTTCGCCTTATCGCTGTTTTTTTTCTTTTCGCCGGTCTTTTTTTCTTCATCGGCCTTTTTTTTCGCTGCGGCGCGTTTTTTCTCTTCGTCGCGCTTTTTGTCCTCGGCCTGCTTTTTCTGCTCAGCTTGTTTTTTCTGCTCAGCCTGTTTTTTCTGCTCAGCCTGCTTTTTCTGCTCTGCCTGTCTTTTTAAACGCTCGTCACGCTGTTTATCGCTTTTGTTGGCAGCAGCCTGATTTTTATCTTTTATGCTCTGATCGCGTTTGTCCTTGTTTTCCATACGGATAAAAAACCATCCCTTCTGTAAAAGTCGAGTTGTGCAAATGCACGCAAACCCTTACAAGGTTACCTCTCCCTTCCCACAAAGAACAGCGCAATGGTGCCGGGACCTGCATGCGCGCCGATCACGGGGCCGATATTTGTGATAAACACATTCTTAACGTTATACTTCGTTTTAAGAATGGAGGCAAGCTCCTCGGCATCGCCGAGGCAGGCAGCCTGTGAGATAAATACCGTATCGTTTCTTTCGTCGTTAAACGCCTTATCGCCATACTGCTGTGCAAGCGCAAGGATGGCGGATTTTCTGCCGCGCACCTTGCTTACGTTAATCAAATGTCCGTCATTGTCCACGTGAAGGACCGGCTTAATGCCCAGCATATTGCCGACAAATGCCACGGTCGGGCTAACGCGACCGCCGCGCTTCAGATATACAAGGTCATCAACCGTGAACCAATGACAAAGATTCGGAACAAGCTCCCTCACGTAAGATGCGGTATCCTCGATATCCGCGCCGCTGTTCTTTTTCTGAACAGCGAGATATACGATCATTCCCAGTCCTGCCGAAGCGCAAAGCGTATCAATGGTAATGATCTTGCGGTCGGCATATTCCTTGGAAAGCGCCTCAGCCGCAAGACGGGCAGAATTATAGGTCGTGCTGAGTCCCGACGAAAGGCCGAGATACAAAATATCCTTACCGTCCTTCAGCGCAGACTCAAACATAGCGTAGAAGATTTCGGTATTTACAGCAGCCGTTTTGGCGATGCCGCCCGCCCGCATTTTGTTATAAAAATCCTCTACAGGCATTTCAAAATTGGAATACTCACGGTCCTCATTCTGGAAACGGAAGGTAAGTGAAGCAAAAGATACGCCCCACTCGGCAAGCGTCTCCGGAGCAATGTCGGCCGCAGAATCGGTAAAAATAATATAATCTTGCATGATGAATCCTCTTTTCTTTCGGTTGCAAAAGGCAACACTGTTAATCGGTATGAAACATCATTGTTTCATTTTACGGGATTTTATGTCGCCGTATGCATATTCTCGTCATAATCGTCGCAGATCTGCCTGAGATTATCGGAAATCAGCTCCAACGATTCATAAAATATGCGGCGATTTTCTTCGCTGAGTCCATTTCCGGCCTCTGAAAGAATACTGTCAACCTTTTCGGCAACAGATCTGCCCACGTGCCTTCCCGTCTCGGTCAAGCACAAGTGACTGCGGTAATGACTTCCTCCCTTTGCCTCACGCATAAGAAGGCCTTTCCCTATCAAATAATCAATCGAACGCGACAGCGAGGCTTTGTCCTCCTCGCATATATCCGCGAGCTCTTTGACAGTCAGGTATTTTTCCTTATACAGATAATAGATGCAGGAAACATGAGGGCTTTTCAGGTCAAATCTCGTCATTTCCTCGGTTTTGATTTTTCGTACGCTTCGAGAAATCTTAGCAATCAGGACAGTAAAATTTTTATAGCGTTCTTGCATTTCCAACCACCGTTCGGTAATATACTGTTACATTATATCATACCCTTGTTGATTTGTCAACAAGTTGTGTGAAAGTTTTGTGAAAATTGTGCAAACACCTCTGCTCTTTATTTCTAACAGAACGTAAAATAAATGCATAAAACCCCTGTAAAAACAAGTAAAAGAGCATGGATAAATCCATGCTCTTTTTTTGTGAACAAAATCAACCGTTGACCATTTTAGCGATTTCTTCAGCAAAATTTTCTTCTCTCTTCTGAAGACCCTCGCCCTTATCGTAACGGTAGAAATTCACAACCTCAATGTTACCGCCGAACTCTTTTGCGGCAGCCTTCACGTACTGTCCGACCTTCATGGAGTCATCCTTAACGTATGCCTGATCAACGAGGCAGTTGTTCTCATAGAACTTGCCGAGCTTGCCATTGATGATGCCCTCAAGAACCTTTGCGGGCTTGTTTGCCATCTTGGGATCCTGCTCAAGCTGCTTCTGAATAATTGCCTTTTCCTCCTCGAGAACCTCAGCAGGAACTGCATCACGGTTAACGTAGCCTACAGGCATAGCAGCGACCTGGAGTGCAATGTTCTTTGCGAACTCGGGGAAGCCGGCATTGTTGGCGGCAGCATCATCAGCCTCGAAGAGAACGATAACACCGGTAGCGCCCATGCCCTGAATGTAGGAGCTGACCAAACCGTCAACGGTGAGGAAGCGGCGAATGCTGAGCTTCTCGCCAATGGTGAAGGTCTTTTCCTGAAGTGCAGCCTCGACGGTGTCCTCGCTGCCAACGAGCTTCTTCGTCATAAGCTCTTCAACATTGGCAGGATTTTCAGCGAGAATGGTCTTAAGCAGATCCTTAACGAATGCGCGGAAGCTCTCGTTCTTTGCAACGAAGTCGGTCTCGGTGTTAACCTCGATCATAGCGGTACGCTTGCCCTCGGTCAGAATATCAACCAGACCTTCTGCGGCGATACGGCTCTGCTTCTTAGCGGAAGCGGCGATGCCCTTCTCACGAAGAACCTTAACAGCCTCTTCAAAATTGCCATCAGCGGCAACAAGTGCATTTTTGCAATCCATCATGCCGCAACCGGTCTGCTTTCTGAGCTCGGCTACGTCTTTTGCAGTAAAGTTTGCCATTGTAATTCTCCTTTGTTTTCTCTTATCAAATCATGGGCTTCCGAATTATGCTTCGGGAGCTTCTTCTGCAACCTCGGCAGCATCCTCAGCAGCGACTTCCTCGGCTGCAGTTTCCTGTACGCCGCCACGTGCCTCGATAACGGCATCGGCAAGTGCGCCGCCGATCAGCTTGATAGCGCGAATAGCGTCATCGTTGCCGGGGATGATGTAGTCAGCATCGTCGGGATCGCAGTTGGTGTCAACGATAGCAACAACGGGAATACCAAGCTTCTTTGCCTCGAGAACGGCAATTCTCTCCTTACGGGTGTCAACAACAAACACAACCGAAGGAAGGGTATCCATCGTCTTGATGCCGCCGTAGTTTTTCTCAAGGTCTTCCATTTCCTTAATCAGCTTTGCGGCTTCCTTCTTGGGGAGAAGGTTGAAGGTTCCGTCTGCCTGCATCTTTTCGAGCTCGTTGAGACGAGCGATGCTCTTACGGATGGTCTTGAAGTTGGTGAGCATACCGCCGGGCCAACGCTCGTTTACATAGTACATTCCCGAACGGATTGCTTCCTCCTTAATGGTCTCTGCAGCCTGCTTTTTCGTGCCGATGAACAACACAGTGCCGCCTTCTGCCGCAACGGAAGCAACGTAGTTGTATGCCTCCTCAAATTTCTTGACCGTCTTCTGAAGGTCAACGATGTGGATACCGTTTCTGGTGGTGAAGATGTACTCCGCCATCTTAGGGTTCCACTTTTTGGTGGGGTGTCCGAAATGAACACCTGCTTCGAGAAGCTGTTTGATGGTAATGCCGAACATAATTTTGTCTCCTTTTTGGTTTTTCCTCCGCATAACGATACAGTTCCGCAACGCCGTTTTGTGGCGCACCGGCGGATACACACACCATGCGTGAGTATTTTGTTTCTGCGTCTTGGCGCAGATACAGATATAATACCATATTTCTTCTTGCTATGCAAGACATTTTTTCATTGTTCACAATTAATTTACATTTCGCTCAGATAAAGCCAAACTTTTTGCGACCGCCACAAGGAGGCGGGGGAGGCAAACAGCCGCAGGAATCAACGAGAATCACGTCATCTCCTATTTTCTCAATCTTTTCCCACGGAATACAGACGCTCTCCCCTTTTCCGAATCCGCAAGCATTTTCCACAATGATCGCCGTGATCCTTCCGTCGCATACGTCAAACTCGATTTCGGAAACGAAGCCAAGACGCTTACCGTTTTTCACGTCGATCACCTCTTTTTCTCGAAAATCATCGGTTCTGTTCTTATTCCCCATAAAGTCTTCCTTTCTGCATTACATTGCCACCGTGGCAAAGAGGGCGCGGCGAAGCCTCATATAGATGCCGTCAAACGCCGAGACAGGTAAAGGATTTTCGCCTTTTCCGCACTCTATCGTCACCGAAGGTATCAAAAGCGTTCCTCCCGCGTAATCCGCAAGACCACCAAACGCAGCACTGCCCGTAGGGGTTGCCATCTTATAATCCGACAAACGACAAAGAATCTTCGCGCGACTGACCGCATTTGCCGATGCGAAAATTTCTTCGCCTTGTGCGTGAAGGCTTGCAATAAAGGATAGCGGAAGCAACCTGACGAGTTCTGCAAGCGCACGGCTTTCCGGCTCGCTTTCGGGGTACAGACCGCTATAACGGGTTGAGCATCCGCCACCGATACCAAGCGTCTTTTCCATTCTTTTATAAGCAAGGAATCCCGCGTCATAATTATGATTCAGATCTACGCCTCGCGCATTTGCCTGCCAATGCGTAAAATCGCTGTTACCGCCGTTCATGCGCAAAAGCCGATCACAGAGAATGCAATCCTCAGACACACCCATCTGCGACAATATGACACCATCAGGGTTGAGCATGGGCACAACATAAAGCCTGCGATGCGTAAGCAGCATGCGCAGACGTGCACCGTCCTCTGTAGCATCCGCACGCAAACGCCAAGCCAGATCAAAAAGAAAACGCAAGAGTATCCACGCCGTCATCCACTCGCTTCCGTGGTGTGCACCGACGAGCAGAACCGCCTTCTGCCCGGACCCGACCGTAACCATTGGAATTTTGTGACCGAGTACCGAATGAGCAAGTGTGCCGAGCGATATGCCTTTGTTTTCTACAGGAAGCAGCGCTAATGACTCCTCCATGGTACGGTATGTAAACCGTATAGGATCCAAAAGACCTTCCATAACCACTCCACAATATGTATCGTTACGGCAATATATGCAGGAAAAGAGCGAAAGTTGACACCAATCTTGCCGAAGATGAGAGAATTTGGCTAAACGAGGCAAAATTTTTCATAAAAATTTATCAAATTTTTATGCAATTTGCCAATTACATTTTTGAGCAAAAAATAGTATAATATACTTAACAATAAACATAAAGGAAAAAACACGCGTTCTTCTGCGTTTTTTCAACGGTGGTAAACTATGTTCAAAGTCGACGATTGCGTTGTGTACGGTATTAACGGTGTTTGTAAAATCATCGATATCTGCCCCTCACCGTTCGATAAAAAGGACGTGCGGCTCTTTTACGTAATGCAGCCTCTTTTCGGAGTGGGAAACGCCACCATTTACACACCTGCCGACAACGAGTTGCAGAAGATTCGTACGCTGATCTCCAAAGAATCCGCAGAAGCGTTGCTCAGAACTCCGCCCACAATCGAAACAGTCAGCGTTGACGTTGAGAAAAAAAGACGCGATGCCTATCACACCGTCATGCAGGAAGGCTCACCGCTTTCCTACCTCAGAATTCTGAAATCTGTCAAATACCGCCGCAACGAGGCAACAGAAAACAAAAAACATTTGCCCGATGTTGATGTGGAATACGAAGCCAAGGCGCGAAAATGTCTTTACGGCGAACTGTCTGTCGTCCTCGGATGTGAATACGGCGAGATTGAACCAATGGTAAAGGATCTCATTTAGTGCCGAAGTCTTTTCGAGGCACAAAGAAAAACAAATCCATATTTTGATAATATAAAAAAGGTGGAATGGATAGATTTATCCATTCCACCTTTTTGCGTTTTTCGGCGATCAGCCAAACACAACCTTCTTGTAGCTCTTTTTGCCGCGACGGAGCATAACGCCCTTGCGAAGGTCGTCCGCCGTGTAACTCTTATGAATATCGGCAATCTTTTCTCCATCAACGGTGACACCGCCCTGCTCCACCGCACGGCGCGCCTCACTGCGCGATGCCGTCAATCCCGCTTTCACAAGAAGAGCAAGGATATCAGCAGAACCGTCCAGAAGATCGCTTTCGGTCAAGGTAACGGTGGGAACGTCGCCCCCCTCGGCGCCGCCAAAAAGAGCGCGCGATGCCTTACGAGCATTTTCGGCATCTTCTTCGCCGTGAACAAGCTTGGTCAGCTCATACGCAAGAATATCCTTGGCCTCGTTCAGCTTTGCATCCTTCCAATCTGCCATGGCATCAATTTCTTCGAGCGGAAGGAAGGTCAACATGCGAATGCATTTTAAAACGTCATGATCACCGACATTTCTCCAGTACTGATAAAAATCAAAGGGAGAGGTCTTCTCACGATCGAGCCAAACGGCACCGTTTGCCGTTTTTCCCATTTTCTTACCCTCGGAGTTCAGAAGCAAGGTGATGGTCATAGCATGCGCATCCTTGGAAAGCTTGCGGCGGATAAGCTCAGTACCACCCAGCATATTCGACCACTGATCGTCGCCGCCAAACTGCATGTTACAGCCGTAGGTCTTATAAAGATGATAAAAGTCATAAGACTGCATGATCATATAGTTAAATTCGAGGAAAGAGAGACCCTTTTCCATTCTCTGCTTGTAGCATTCGGCGCGAAGCATGTTATTAACCGAGAAGCACGCCCCTACCTCACGAAGCACATCCACGTAATTGAGATCAAGCAACCAATCGGCATTATTGAGCATCATTGCCTTTCCTTCACCAAATTCGATAAAGCGGCTCATCTGCTTTTTAAAGCACTCGCAGTTATGCGCGATTGTTTCTGCCGTCATCATGAAACGCATATCGGTGCGTCCCGAGGGATCGCCGATGTATGCAGTGCCGCCGCCGATCAGCGCAATCGGACGATTTCCTGCCATTTGCAGACGCTTCATAAGACAGAGCGCCATAAAATGACCGACATGAAGACTATCTGCGGTAGGATCAAAGCCGATATAAAAAACAGCTTTTCCGTTGTTGACCATTTCGCGGATTTCTTCTTCGTTCGTCACCTGCGCGATCAATCCGCGCGCAACGAGTTCTTCGTAAACTTTCATATTCTATCTCACTTTCATTGTCGTATATATTAAAGCATGTGAATCACATTGGATGAAAAAATTGTAACCGTCGCATCGGGGAGCAAGGATTCAACATCATTTTTCAATACAGAAGTCACGGGATGCTCGGTGAAAAAATGTCCTGCCTCGATCAGATTGATAGCGTTTTCGGGCGCGTCGGTCATGACATTATAACCGATCCTCCCGCTGACGTAGGTATCCGCACCCGCCGCTTTTGCCGCCGATACAAAATCCTTACCGTCACCTCCGAGCAGCGCAATGCGATGAACAGGTCTTTTGGAATCGCTATACAAAACGAACGGCGCGTTTAAAGCCGATTTCACGCGGTCAGCAAACTCGGCTATCGTAATTTTCTCGGAAAGGCTGCCGATCCGCCCCATTTCCTCGCCCGGAGGACCGAACGGTTGGATTTGTTGCAGTCCGAGAAGTGCCGACAAACGGTCATTGACACCTCCATCGACCGCATCCAATCGCGTATGGAAGGAAAAGACCGAAACACCCGCCTCCAACAACATAATGCACTTGCGCGGTACGGCATTTTCCGGTGTCAACGATGCTATGGGGCGAAAAAGCAAGGGGTGGTGTGAAATCACGAGGTCATAGCCGTTTTGCACAGCAAATTCTGCCGCTTCCTCGGTCACGTCAAGCGTAATGAGCACCCGACGCACAGAAGCCGACAGATCGGGCGAAAGCATAAGTCCATCATTATCCCAATCGGCACGAAGCGCGGCAGGATAACGAGCGTCAAGCAAGGAATACAGCTCTTTTACCGTCATATCAGCGTCTCCTTAATAGCATTCTGAGATCCGAAATATAGGCATCGATCGCCTCGGTATCGCATGCACCGCGCGCCATTCCCGCGCGCTTATGCTCTGCGATGCGCAATTTTTCGGTTATATAGTCGTGGTATAGCGGGCATGCACCGGATTCAATGAAATATCGCCCCACCTCCGCTTCGGTTTCGGTAAGCGTATACGCTTCTCCCGTATAGGAAGCCAGAATGCAGGTGTAGATTCGCCCCTGCGCACGCGCAAGCTCTTCTCTTTCGATCCGAAATCCGTTTTCGGCAAGATAGATGCGCAGCGCCGCTTGGCGACTCATTGGCTGCAGAATCAGATGGATGGCAGAGCTTTTGATGCGCGGCTCTTCCGAAAGAAGCTGCGCGATCAATTCTCCGCCCATACCGCAAACGGCAATATCGCTGACACAGGGAAAATGCGAGAACAAGCCCTGTAGTCCGTCTGCAAGACGAAGAAGGATGCGGTCGCCTTCTCCCATTTCGGAGATATGCGCAGCAGCAGTAGCAAGCGGTCCCTCGGCAATATCCGATGCATACGCAAAAGAGATGCGCCCTTCCTTCAACAGAAAAACAGGCAGATACGCGTGGTCGGTGCCAATATCGGCAAAATACGCGTCCTGCCTGACAAGATCCGCTACCGTACGTAACCTTTCATCAAGTGTCACGCGGTTCATAATCACTTTGCGAGAAAATCATTGATCTTCTTGATCAGAGCCTCTGCACTCGTTCCGTGTACCGCGCAAGCCTGCTCGATGCTCTCACCACGCGAGGCGGGGCAACCGAGGCAGTGCATCCCGATCTCAAAAAAGAACTGTGCCGTTTCGGGACAAGCATCCAAAACGTCTCCGATAATAGAATCCTTCGTTACTACCATGTTACTATTTCCTTTCTGTTACTATATCTGTTGCTATAAGATAATTATATCCCGATTTTTTAAAAAAGTCAAGGGATTTTACAATTTCCTCTGTTTTTTCGCTCATAGCGAAGCAATCAGTTCAGCTTTCGCCGTCCTTCGATCGCACGGTTGAGTGTAACCTCGTCGGCATACTCAAGATCGCCGCCAACGGGAATACCGTAAGCAAGGCGCGAAACGATGACACCGTCGTACGCGGACAATAGACGAAGCAGATACATTGCCGTCGCCTCTCCCTCCACCGTAGGATTGGTCGCCACGATGACCTCTGTCACCTCTCCACTCTCGATACGCGAAAGCAGACTGTCAAAGCGCAAGTCCGACACGCCCACGCCATTCATAGGCGAAAGCGCGCCCCCAAGGACGTGATACAGCCCACGATAATCGCGAACACGCTCATACGCCATCACGGCACGGGCATCCTCAACGACGCAGACCATGCTGCGGTCGCGCTCGGGATCGGCGCAGATCGGGCACAGATCCCCC
>JAZLAP010000048.1:0-1694 GCA_045613265.1 Eubacteriales bacterium
CGTCCGCCGTGTGCCAGATAAATGCCTGCGGCGTTTTTTCGTCGGCAATGAGGTCGGGAGAAAAGGCGTCGCGATCGCCGTAGCGGTCGCCGAGCAGATTGTGATAGCTTCCCGCATGACTGACGGCTTCATCCGAGGAAATGACGGGATAGCAGAGAATCTGCGCATTGGGGAGATCGTCCTCTTTGTCGATCTCGTCAACGCCCTCGCCCTCGATCGGTGCGCGGTAGGTGGACACAAAAGCGGCAAGATGACCGCCCGCCGACGAGCCCATCACGGCAATCTTGTCCTTGCTTATACCAAATTTTTCGGCGTTTGCACGGACAAAGCGTACAGCGCGGCGCGCGTCAAGCAGCTGGTCGGGAAAATGCGCGGGGGCAACGCGGTAATCCACAACGAAGGCGTTCATGCCGAAGGTATTGAACAAACCGGCGTAGCCCTCACCCTCATGACTCGCGCGGCAGGCGTATGCTCCTCCGGGGAAAATCACGACGGTAGCATCGGAACATTTTTGGAGAGAGGGATAAAAGGTGATCTTCGGCACCATGGTTTCGGCACCGGGGGCTTTGTCGTCAAAGAGAGAAAAAGTTTCTGCCATACTTAGAAGACTCCTTTACGTTGTTGTAAAGGATTATAGCATGCCGTTTACGCAAAGTCAATAAAAAAGCGAAAATAATGCAAAATTTCCTTTCGTTATCTATAGACAAAAATCAAGAATTGTGTTAAAATATTAGAAACGATCGGAGAGAGTGAGGAAAATCGATGCACATTACGGATTTCGACCATGTTGTCTGGGATTTTAACGGTACGCTTCTTGATGACGTATCCATCGGTATCCGCTCGGTCAACCGCATGCTCTCCCGCCGCTCGTTGCCGACGATAGAGAGTACAGAGGCGTATCACGCGGTATTTGGCTTCCCGATCGAGGAGTATTACCGTCGCGTCGGCTTCGATTTTTCAAAGGAAAGCTATCACGATCTTGCCCATGAATGGGTGCATGAATATAAGTTACTCGAAGGAGAGGCGACCGTCCGCATCGATGCACTTTCGCTTGTTGATGCGATTGCGGCATTCGGACTGCCGCAGAGCGTGCTGTCGGCGACAGAAAGCGCGATGCTTGCCCGTCAGCTTGCCGACCTTTCCATTCTGTCGCGGTTTGAGGGCGTTTGCGGTAACGACAATATTTATGCCGCCTCGAAGGCGGAGATGGTGCGCAGCTGGGCAGAAAAACGGCGTCCCGGGCGCGTTCTGATGATTGGGGACACGCCGCACGATGCCGGCGTCGGCGTGTGTGCGGGCTTTTCGCTTGCGCTCGTCGAGGGGGGGCACGCCGACCGTGCAACGCTTGAAAAAACGGGACACCCCGTTTTTCCCCATTTTGCCGCGTTGCGGAAGGAGTTGTTCCGATGAAGTGGTTGCCCGATCCCGATGGTGAGGCGTTTGCCCTTGAAAACGATTTTGACATCGTCGTTCCAATCTCCTACGAGACTGTGCACGGCGAGCTTTCGGTGAGCTTTTATCCGTCCTGCGAAAAGGAAGCAAGGGCGTTCTTTGAGAAGCATGAAGAAGATCCTTTTTCGGATGCGGCGCTTTCTGACCTATATGCGCTTTTTCGCCCTTTTCTTGAAAAGCACGGCTACAAGGACGATCGCTTCCGCGACCGCTGGGGCTATATTTTCCGCGGTATTGGCGAT
>JAZLAP010000049.1:0-4081 GCA_045613265.1 Eubacteriales bacterium
AGTAGGGCGAGTTTGCAAGTGTCAAATGTTTCAGTGGGCTTTCAGCCCCGCCAGTAACATGCCCTTATAGGGCTGAGCAAGCCACCGGCTTAGCCGGTAGTTATGACTTCAGCTTTGTTAAGAATCCGCCCTGTATCTGCAGGGCGGATTCTTACTATGTCAGATTAACGTTACGCGCTTCATGCGCTGGGGATGCATGGGCTTATCGGCAAAGTCGGTGCGTACGCCTGCGATCTCGTCAACCGCATCCATTCCCTCGACGACCTTGCCGAATGCGGCATAGCTACCGTCAAGATGCGGTGCGTCGGCATGCATGATGAAGAACTGCGAGGATGCCGAGTTGGGGTTCTGCGAGCGCGCCATTGAGATCACGCCGCGCGTGTGGCGAAGATCGTTGTCAACGCCGTTCATGCGAAATTCGCCCTTGATCGTTTCGTCGGAGCCGCCGTAGCCGCTACCGCTGGGATCGCCGCCCTGGATCATAAAGCCGGGAATGACGCGGTGGAAGATCAGACCGTCGTAAAAACCGCTCTTGACGAGCTTTTCAAAATTGGCGACCGTGATCGGAGCCTTGTCGGGGTAAAGCTCGATCTTGATCTCTTTGCCATTTTCCATTTCAATAATAACCATAACTGTCTCCTTTATTGATATAAAAAAATATTTTCTGTATATAATGGAAATAAGGGGTGATGAAGACGGAAAAACCGAAGATTGATTTTAAAGAGGTGGCAGCGATCCTTTTTACCGTGATCGGTATTGGCATACTGATCTATTTTTTCTTTGCACGGCTGGTGTACGCGCTTCTGCCGTTTGTTATCGCCTATGTTCTTGCATATCCCGTGCGCGCCATTGCGGGATTTGTATCGCAAAGGGTACGTATTCCTTATAGGCTGCTAAGCGTTTTTCTTGTGCTTCTGTTCGTTTCGGGATTGTTTACGGGAGCGTTCTTTTTATGCCGCGCGCTATTCATGCAGGCGTCAAGGCTTCTTTCCTGGCTACAGGCAAATCCAAACGCGATTTCGGATGTTTATGACCGCGTTGTTGAGCGGCTCGTCGGAGTATTTTCCTGCCTTCCGTTTCTTTCGGGGGATGGTGTCGGAATTTCGCCGGATGCGCTTTTTTCGGATGCTGCATCCAAGATGCTTTCCTATTTGACCAACGTAGCGGCAAACGCCGTCACGGCACTGCCGCGCATTCTGTTTTTTATTGCCGTGACCGTGATTTCCTCCATTTACTGCGCGATGGACTTGACGGCAATCAATAGAAAGATACGATTGTTTTTGCCCGAAAAAATGAGACAGAAGCTATCGAATATCAAGAGTGGCGCTGTGCGTACAGGGCTTCGGGTTTTGCGCTCATACCTGATTATTTTTGGTGCTAACTTTTTGTTTTTGTGGCTTGGTTTGTTCGTTTTACGTCAGGAATATGCGCTCCTTCTTGCGTTCGCGTTTGCCGTCGTTGACCTTTTGCCCATTGTGGGGATCGGTATAACGCTTCTTCCGTGGGCGCTGTATTCTCTGATTTTGGGCAACGTCGGGCTTGGTGCGGGATTGATTCTGCTTTACGTTTTGCTGACTTTGTTCCGTCAGTTTCTTGAACCGCGTCTCATTGGGAGCGGAATCGGATTGCATCCGCTTCTCACACTGTTTTCAATGGTACTTGGAATTACGTTGTTCGGATTTTTGGGGATGATCCTCGCGCCGCTATTGGTGGTCTGCATAAAGAGTCTCAGAGAGAGCTATTGCAGGGAATAGAAAAATACGGACTGCATTGCAGTCCGTATTTTTGAGAATCACGCGCGCTCTACCTTGCCGGAACGCAAGCAACGAGAACACACATAAACGGTTTTGTTGCTTCCGCCTACAACAGCCTTTACCCGACGGATGTTGGGCTTCCAGGTTCTGTTGGTCTTACGGTTGGAGTGGGAAACGTTGTGTCCGAATGCAACACCCTTACCGCACATGCAGCACTTTGCCATGATTTTGCACCTCCTACGCAATTACCGAATGATCGGTAATAATCGATAATTTACTTTATTTCAAGTCAACATGATTATTATAACACATGATTTTATGAATTGCAAGAGAATTTTTCATTTTTTTTGAAAAAATGTTGATTTTATTTCAAGAATATGCTACAATATTCTCGCTACGATATTTCAGATGCAAAAAAGGAGAAAACGGAGATGGGACCTACTGCAGGTATTATTATCGGCGCTGTATGCATTGCGGCTTCGATTGCTGCCATAGTGTTTGTTCTTGTGCGCAAGCAGAAGACGAACGATGAAAATTGAATCCGAGCGAACACAGAATACCGCCAAGAGGTAAAATGCATTCTTGGCGGTATTTCTTATTTTGCTCTGTGCTTATCGATCACACGCTTCAGGGCGCGTGCATCCTTGTCGGAAAGCGAAATGCCTGTCAGCGCAATGTCGAAGAGCAGGGAAATATCACCGTTGTACATGGGAGATACGCGGCGCTCGTAATCGAGGCGCAGTGCATCTTCTTTTTTGATGCGTGCCGTAACAACGGTATCGTTGTTTTCAAGATACCCGCCGTCGCAAAGCTTTTTTAAAACCGTATACGAGGTGGTACGCTTCCATCCGAGCACGGCTTCAGCCTTGTCGGCAAGCATACGTGATGACAGTGGTTCGTTTTCCCATACGATCTGCATAAAGGCAAATTCACATTCGTGAAGCGTTCCGTCCTTCATGTTGGCTTCCTCGATCAGAGCGTGATGCTTCCGTCACCGCGCTCCTTGCGGTAGGCAACGAAATCCTCGTAATGACCTGCATAATCAAAAATACCGTCCTCGCGGATCTCAATGATGCGGTTTGCAACCGTGTTCAGAATCTCATAGTCGTGCGAGGCGAACAGGACATTGCCCTTGAAGTCCGAAAGACCGTTGTTGACGGCGGTGATGGATTCAAGGTCAAGGTGGTCGGTCGGTCGGTCAAGAATCAGCATGTTCGAGCCGAAGAGCATCATGCGGGAAAACATGCAACGCACCTTTTCGCCGCCCGAAAGCACGTTGACGGGCTTGAAAATCGAGTCACCCGAGAAAAGCATGCGTCCGAGGAAGCCGCGAAGATAGGTTTCGGTCGTGTCCTTCGAGTAGGCGCGCATCCAGTCGAGGATGGATTCCTCGTGTCCGTCAAAATAGGGAGTATTATCGTGAGGGAAGTACGAGGTCGTAATGCTGACACCCCATTTGTAGCTACCCGATGCTTGCGTTTCCTCGCCCATCAGAATCCGGAACAGCGCGGTGATCGCCATTTCGTTTCCGACAAAGGCGATCTTGTCGTTTTTGGCAACCGTAAAGCTGACATTTTTGAAAAGAGGCGTGCCGTCGGGCGTATTTGCCGCAAGATCGTTTACAAACAGAATATCCTTGCCCGCCTCACGGTCCATGTCAAATCCGATGAACGGATAGCGACGAGAGGATGCAGGAAGCTCCTCGACTGTCAGCTTATCGAGCAGCTTACGGCGCGACGTTGCCTGTCTGGATTTGGACTTGTTGGCGGAGAAGCGCGCGATAAACGCCTGCAATTCCTTGATCTTGTCCTCGTTCTTTTTGTTTTGCTGCTTGATCATGCGCTGGATCAGCTGTGAGGATTCATACCAGAATTCATAGTTACCGACGTACATCTTGATACCGCTATAGTCGATGTCAACGATGTTGGTGCAAACGTCATTCAAAAAGTGACGGTCGTGCGAAACGACGAGTACCGTTCCGAAGTAGTCGGAGAGAAAATCCTCAAGCCACATCGTTGCATCAATGTCAAGACCGTTCGTAGGCTCGTCGAGCAGAATGATATCGGGATTTCCGAACAATGCCTGTGCAAGCAGAACTTTTACCTTTTCGCTTTCCTTAAGACCGGACATTTCGGTGTAGAGGAGCGACTCATCGAGCCCAAGCCCCTGAATCAGCTTTGATGCGTCGGATTCGGCTTCCCAACCGTTCATTTCGGCAAATTCGCCTTCGAGCTCTGCCGCGCGTGCGCCGTCCTCGTCGGAAAAGTCTTCCTTCGCGTACAAGGCGTCCTTTTCCTTCATGATTTCGTAGAGGCGCGCGTTGCCTT
>JAZLAP010000050.1:0-15043 GCA_045613265.1 Eubacteriales bacterium
GTCCCTTTTTCATGCAGGCGATCCGCCGTCTTTGTCCCAAAAACGCCAACGCATTGACCGAAAGCGTTCTGCTCTATGCGCTTTCCTTCCTTGCGGATGATGAGGACACGCCCGAGGTCGGTGACAAGACCTTTGAACCGATCGTTGCCTACGTTGACCGCCACTTCCGCGAAAGCGATATATCGCTTTCGCACCTGTCCGAAAAATTCTCCTACACAAAGCAATACCTGTCAAAGCTGTTTAAAAAGCACCTGAACGTGGGCTTCAGCGGGTATTTGAACGCACTGCGGATACAGTATGCAAACGAGCTGATCGCAAAAGGAAATACGGGCATTGCCGAGGTTGCCGAAGCCTGCGGATATAAGGATGCTCATTATTTTTCGCGGGTGTATAAAAAGCAAACGGGACATACACCGACACACAGAATGCGCGCGTTTACTTCCGACGAAAAATGCGGTCACGCAAAGAAATAAAAAACGAGGATTTTTCCTCGTTTTTTATTTCGCCGCGAAGGAAAGCAGATTTTCCGCAAAATCCGCCGATAGACTCCCCTCGTTTTTCAGCCATGCAAGATAGGAACGCAGCGTACTGCCCACAAGAACGTATTGCTCGTGCGTCATTGTGATCGCGTAACGCTCTGCGATGCCGCGAAGAATGCCTTCAAGGCTTGTTTTTACCTTGCAAATATCAAGAATCGCATCGGCGATCTCGTGCACCTTTGCAATATTATAATCGGCAAGCGGCACAATGTTGTCGGTCGGCGCGGCGTGCGACGGCACAAACAACGCGGCATCCATGCACTTCACCGCCTCTAAGGTATCAAGGTAGGCACCGACGTCATAAATGAAGGAAACCGCATACTTGTCTAACGTTTCCTTCGAGGAAAGCGCATCGGCAAGATAAACGATACCGTCCTGCGTTTTGAAGCCGACCATGTCAAAGGAATGTCCGGGAAGCGGAAGCATCGTAATACCCGACGGCAAAGCCGCCTCGACAAGAGGCTCGGCAACGCTTTCGTCGGCAAGCAGAAATTTGTGACGGAGATCGGTGTACGGATAACCGCCGTACAGGAAGGCGGATTCGAGGATCGGATGGTTTGTAAAATCGCATTCAATGCCGTGCGCATAGATCCTGCACCCCGTTTCGCGTTGCAGATAGGCGTTGCCGCCGATGTGATCGGCGTGCGAATGCGTGTTATAGATCGCCTCCAAACGAAGTCCGTTTACATTAAGATGCTTCAAGGCTTTTTTGCCCGCATCCTTGTTGTTGCCGCTATCGATCAGTACCGCCGCATCGGATGAAATTTTAATCATTCCCATTTTGGCGGGACAGTCGATATAATAGAAGCCTTCCGTAACCTTGATAAGCTCGTACATGATGAATCTCCTTTATGTATATGAGTATTTTGGAAAGGGGGATCATTCCTCTTTGAACAATTCGTCCTCGTGCCATCGCATCGGATTTTCATAAATGTATTTTACATGCTCGTCGTAATCCTTGCGATTGCGAATAATGTGATCGTAAAAACCGCGTTGAAAAATGTTATTTCCAATTTCTTTGTTGCAAAACCGTTTGAACGTAGAAACAATATGCGGTAATATTTTGTTGGTAGGGGTCGGCGCCTTCGACAACCCATCCGTAGGGGTCGGCGCCTTCGACGACCCGTCCTGCCGTGTTGCATATTCATCGGGATAAAGAAAGATAATTGCGTGTATATGGTCCGGCATGATTACGTATCGATCAATTTTCACACCGGGAATATTTTTGCTTGATAATAAATACTTTTCTGTTATTTTACCAATGTCCGTTAATTGTGTTTGCGGCATTAACGGGCCGTCGAGGGCGCCGGCCCGTTAATGCTACCGGCGGCTTGTTGATACTTGAGGGTATTCTTTTTCGGTCTTTGATGCATATCGTGACAAAATACGCACCGAGGCTACTATAATCATAGCCATAAAGCCGCATTCTTTTTCTTTGTTTCAATTCCTTTTCCAATCCATTCACCTCTTGCGTCAATTATACCATATTTGAACATGGAAAACAATACGTTGGAAAAATGATTTCACAAAACCCGTGGCGACACTTCGCTACCTCGACAACCCATCCGTAGGGGTCGGCGCCTTCGACAACCCGTCCGTAGGGGTCGGCGCCCTCGACGACCCATCCGTAGGGGTCGGCGCCTTCGACGACCCATCCGTAGGGGTCGGCGCCTTCGACAACCCATCCGTAGGGGTCGGCGCCTTCGACGACCCGTCATAGGTCGGCGCCTTCGACGACCCCTCATAGGTCGGCGCCTTCGACGGCCCGTTTGCGAAGACCCCTACCAAACCTAAAATTTACCTCTTTTTACTCCGCGCGGAACAAACACGTCCCCCTTACAAAACACCCACCAACCAAAAAGAAAACGGAGCGCAATGCGCTCCGCTTTCGGGGTTTTGCGAAAATCGGGGATTAGTCAACGAGGTTCATGAGGTATACAGGCGCTTTGTTGTTCGTACCTGCCTCAATATCACCCGTAAGGGTTACGAGGGTCTTAACGTCAGTTGCATCAGCATCAAACGAAACCGTACCCATGTTCATGAAGCCGGCAGAATTGGTCGAACCGTTGTGCTGGGTCGATCCGTTGTAGTAGTTGCCGTTCTGCGATACACCACTAGCTTTTTGGCTATCGGTAAGATCGGTACCGTTAACGTTAACGGTGCAGCTCCAGTTGTTAGCGCCGTTAGCAAAGGTAGCAACCGTGTAAGTGCCGGCAGCGATCGAAGCGATCGTGCCTTCGGTGCCTACTTTTTCGTAGGTATAAGCAACAACCTCGCCAATCAATTCGAGAGACATCGCAGTAATCGTCTGTGCATTGCTCGCATCGGTAAGCGTTACCGTAACGTCATCGTTTACGCCGTCTTCGTTTGCGTCAACCGCTGCAATGAAGACCTCATGCCAGCTTGCGGCATAGCCGTCGTCGCCTACGGCGGAGAATTTCACCCTAGAGAGGAAATTCGCATCCGAGCTGGAGGTTACAGTAACGTAGCCACCTGCCGTAATCGTGCCCGCAATTTTGAAGCGGTAAATACCCGTTGCCTGAATCTGCGAGCCGGGAACCGTGATCGTCCAAGTCTTGTTATCGGTCGTCTCGAAGGTAGGCGTGATGCTGTACTTGCGTACGGTGCCGCATGCGTTACAGACTGCATCGTTAGCATCATCCCACTTGTGACCTGCGGGAGGAACTACGTTGTCGATCTTCGTATCGGAGCAGACCGTGCAGGTGTAAAGCGTGGCGCCATCAGCAACACAGGAGGGTTCAATAACGACACCGTCATCCCACTTATGACCTGCGGGAACGACGGTTGCGCCCTTGCCGCAGACGATACAACCCACGCCGGTCATGCCGTCCGTTGTGCAGGTTGCGTCTACGTTGTACTCAACCGTTACGTCGTGGTTGTGTGCAATGGGATTCATCGTGATGACACCGATCGACATGTGAAGACCGCCTGCCAGCGATACGGTCAGCGAATACTCGCCTGCGGGGAGATAAATCTCCGTAAGATCTGCCGCATAACGGAAGGATTCCGAGCCGTTCGTGACGATCGTAACGCCGGTCGCACCCGCGATCTCCATGCACATGAAGCTTGCTTCGTACGTGTCACCTGCGGCATTCGTGAAGGTGAAGACCACCTTGCCTGCAGTATCATCGCTGGATACTGCCGCACCGATGGTGAAGAAGCCGTTCTCGGCAACGGTAACCGTCTTCTTATAATTCAGAACCGATCCGGCACGCATCTGATACGTGGTATTGTCCTTAAAACCAGCGCTGGCAACCGTATTCGCGGTCAGATCGTCCTTGCCGCTCGTCATCATGATTGTATCAGCCGAGGTAGGCTCTGCAAGCTTGAAGGTTGCCTTGGTGAGCGTTGCGCCCTCGTAGGTAAGAACGTTGTCCTTGCCTGCTTCAAGGTATACGCTGTAGGTCGCGCCCGCCTTATCGCGGTTCTTCGAACCGAACAGCTTACCGTTTGCGTCATTGTAAAGGTAGGTGTAGCCGCCTCCTGCTACCGTAACCCCCTCAAGCGTTACCCAGTAGAAGCCGCTTGCGGTGATGTTGGCTGCGGGAACCGTGATCGTACCTGCAAAATCGGTAACGTCAATCGAGAAGTCGGCAACGTCAGCCGAAGGATAGGTGAGGTCGACGGTCTTCACGTCGCCACAGCCTGCACAGGTGTAGGTTGCCACGTTGTCCGAAAGCGCAAGCTCGTAAACGTGCGTGCCTGCTTCGCCAACCGTGAAGGTCTCGTCGCTGTAGACACCGCAGACAGAGCATACCTTGAAGTAGGTAGCTGCCGTAGCGCAGTTTGCAACAGATACGAGGTTTGCGTCACCGTCAAGAACGGTGTTCTGGAAGTCGTGACCTGCGGGAACGACGGTTGCGCCCTTGCCGCAGACGATACAGCCGGTACCGATGATGCCTGCGTTTTCGCAGTCGCCGGGCTGGTTGTACTCAACGGTAACGTCGTGGTTGTGATCCATGGGGTTCATCGTGATCACACCGATGCTGGTCTGACCGCCGCTAACCTTGGAAACCGTCAGCGAATACTCGCCTGCGGGGAGATAGATCGCCGTCAGATCTGCCGCATATCGGAAGGACTCGGAACCGTTAGTAACGATCGTAACGCCGGTTGCACCCGCGATCTCCGAGCACATGAAGCTTGCAGTGTAATCAACACCTGCAGCATTCGTGAAGGTGAAGACGACCTTGCCTTCGGTTGCGTTACAAACGGCAGCACCGATGGTGAAGAAGGCGTCTTCTGCAACGGTAACCGTCTTTTTGTAGTTGAGGATCGAGCCTGCACGCATCTGATACGTGGTGTTGTCCTTGAATGCGGCATTCGCAACCGTATTTGCGGTGAGATCGTTCTTGCCGCTCGTCATAATGATCGTGTCAGCCGAGGTGGGCTCAGCAAGCTTGAAGGTTGCCTTGGTGAGCGTTGCGCCCTCGTAGGTAAGAATGTTATCCTTGCCTGCTTCAAGGTATACGCTGTAGGTCGCGCCTGCCTTGTCACGGTTCTTGGAAGCAAACAACTTGCCGTTTTCATTATAGAGGTAGGTGTAGCCGCCGCTTGCAACCGTAACGCCATCAAGCGTTACCCAGTAGAAGCCGGTTGCGGGGATCTTGTCAGCGGGAACCGTGATCTTGCCGTCAAAGTCGGTGACATCGATCGAGAAGTCGTCGGCATCAACCGTAGGAGCAGTGAACTCAACGACACCCTTCACGTCGCCGCAGATCGGGCAAGCGTAGGTAAAGGTCGTGCCGCTGACGATCTTTTCGTACTCGCAGGTGTGCGTAGCGTCGAGCTTGGTTGCGAAGACAGTACCGATATTAGCGTGGTTGCCGTTACCGGTACCGCTTACGTTGAATTTGATCGAGTAGGAGCCTGCCTCCAGGTAAACGGCACCGAGATTCTGGAAGCCGGCGCTGTTGGCAGAGCCGGAGCCTTCGCACTCACCGTCGTTGGCGTTGACCGCTCTGTCGGGGGTGAAGGAAACGCTGTAATCGCCCGAGGTCAGCGTAATGTCGGTGAGTTTAACAGCATTGAAGAAGGAGACGAAAGCGGAAAGCTTATAGAAGCCGTCGCTATCGATCTCTAAGCCGGAAAGGGTGTAAGCTTTACTTTGCGTTTCGGCCGCAGCTGCACCGTTGCTATTAATAGCAGGAGCAACGTATGCGGGATCCTCCGTAATGAGAAGAGGCGTAACGGTTACATCCTTTTCAAAGTCGATCGTACCGCTGAAGTAGATGGTGTTTTCGCCCTTGTTCAGGTATACGACGTAGCCCTGAGCTGTACCCGCCGGATTCTCATGGTAACCACGAACGGCTTGATCGGGGTAAGCTTCGTTGTAAAGAACCTTGTAAGCCCTACCACTACCGACCGATACAATGCGGTAGATACCTGCTTCGGAAGCGGTGACCGTGAATTTGTTGGTCTCGCCCTCGATAGCCGCGACGGTCTCGGCAACCTCATCGGCACCTGCCGTCATCGGAAGCTCGCCGCCCTCGCTCTTTGCAGTAGCAAGGTCGCCGCAGCCTGCGCAAACGTAGGAGTATGCGCCTGCAGCGGTGAGGGTAGGCATCTTGGTTGCCGCAAGCTTGTAGTCGTCAGCCGAACGAACGAGTGCGAGGGTTGCGTTGTCCTGATAATCGTCGGCAAAGTAAGTAGCGATCTCGAGCATCGAAGCACCGACGCCATAGGTCGAGGTCGACTTACCGAAGTTGTTACCAACACCGTCAACGTAGAGGATGTAGGTTACATCGTCAACCTTACAAGCAACGAAGCCGCGGTAAACGAGCTCCTTCACGTGCATGTTTTCACAGGTCTGGCTTTCAGCCTTATAGGTGGTGGTGAAAGCGAACTGCGAGTTTGCAGCGTTGAGGAAATTACCGACGTACTCACCGTCGTAAACGACAACGGATCTTGCACGCTCGCCCGTAGCGGCGTAGGCTTCATCAACGACGAGGTTGGTCGGAGTGTTCGTGCCGTTCGCGATTGCCATGATGGCACCGAAGGCAACGATGGACTCGTCAACTGCTTCGTTATTGACGTCATACATGGAGCGAATACCGGGGATGCCCTCAAGTCGAGTCTGAAGTCCTACGTAGTCGAGGACCGTTGCCGCGTTGGCGAGAGCGTCGACGACGTTCTGCGCAACGGGATTTGCATACTCACCGCTTGCAACGACGAATGCGGTGTCGAATGCTGCCTTCTGGTCGTCGTCAAGGGCTTCGTACTTCGAATAATCGAGGTTACTCTCGGCCATATACTCTTCCATCGTGGTCGCTGCCGAAGCAGAGAACGCGAAGAATACACAACAAAGCGAAACGACAAGGCAGAAGAACAAGAGTTTCTTTTGCGTTTTCATGTGTAAACCTTCCTTTTTTTATTATTTGTTTTTTAAAAAATAAAACAACACATTGTAATTATACACGATTTTATATCGAAAGTCAACATTTTCCTGCAATTTTTTCAAAAAAATATTTGCAAAAGTTCTCTGCACACTGCTCAGGGAAAACGACAAGGAGTTTTTACTCCGTGCGCGGAATCACAAGGTGAGCTTTGGAAAGGGCGACGCGGATGCCGATCGCTTTGCCAACAAAATAACAACCGACATTTTCTCCATGCTCGACGAAAAAAAGCCGAGCATCGGCGAAGGCTTTTTGCCCGCATCCATTCAATTCTCCTCACAGGTTGCGGCAGGTAAGGTTGTCGGCGCAACCCCCGACGGCAGAGAAAAGGAGGCTCCGCTTGCCGATTCTCTGGCGGCGATTTTCGGAAAGGACACCGAAGGACCTACCGCGCTTTTAAAGAGTGTAGCGTCTCTCGATCTCAAGAGAGCATTAGGCATTCCCGTTTTAAGTTTCAACATTTCGCCTCGGTTTGACAATGCGGTATTGAAGGCACTCGTTTTGGGGTATATGAAGCTTGGCGGCATGCACATACAGATCACCTGTGCATCCTACGAAATGTTGAAGGAAGCCTATGAAAACCCTGACGCCCACAAAAATCTTGTGATACGTGTGGGCGGATACTCGGAATATTTCCGCAATTTGAGCGATGAGCTGAAAAGAATGGTGATCGATCGCAGCATTCAATATACGGTTTGAGAGGTTGATTTATGTTACGCGCAGAAAATGCAATCGTTGCGCAATGAAAAAAGCAGGGCATTATGACCTGATTGTCGTTGGCGCGGGGCCGGCAGGAATCGGTGCCTCGGTCGCCGCCGCCCGACGCGGTCTTCGCGTTGCGCTCATAGAGAGCTTCGGTTTTCCCGGCGGCACAGGCACGCAAAGCTGTTGTCCCATATACTACGGCTTTGGCGTCGAAGGCAAGCTGCCCACGAAGCAGGCTTTCGGGATATGGCGCATTTTTACCGTTTATATAAGAAAAGCAATTTGAGATAACAGCTTGAAGAACTGTCTCAAACGCAATATTTTTGATACAGTCGGTTTGCGGCAAAATATATCTCAAATATATCTCATATGAATGAGGTGTTTTTTCTGCTGATGATGTGGGCTTGACGGCATATAAACCAATTTATATCCTGCTTCTGTCACGCCTCATTTGCGAAGGAGATTTTTTATACACGCTCTCAAAAACCTTTCTGAAATAGGCTGCAGAGCTAAATCCGAGCTTATCACAAATTTCTTCTACCGTATAGCTTGTAGTAGCTAATAATTCTGCCGCTTTTTGGCACAGGATCTCCTGCCGCAGACGGTTTGGCGTTTTTCTTGCCACCCTTTTTACATAATGGTAAAGCAGCGATTCGCTCACCTCGCAAAGCGCCGCGTATTCGGGAATTGTCAGTTGCGGATTTCTTTGCATGCATCCGATCAGTTTTTCATACATAGCGACATCCTTGCTTGCCGGTGCGGGCGTCAGCACCGATTCCAACATTCCGAGCAAACGGTAGAGCACGCTGATAGAGGTGTTATTTATTGTCTTATCCGTTGACAGTGGCATGAAAGCATCCAATATAGTTTTGTCATAATTGATTTTTTGCAGATCATACCCGTTAGGGGCAGCCGTCGGAAAATACAAAAAGCCAATAGAATCAAAGCAAACGTAATCCGTAGCGATCCAATAAGAATGATACTGGCAACCCTTGGGAATATAAAACAGCTCGTTTTCTTCGATTTCAAGCACTTGATTTTCTGTTACAATACGCCCTCTACCGTGTTTCATAAATCCAAGAAAGTGAAAATCGACTCCTCGGCTTTTATCACGATGGGTAGTTTCATTAAAGCAAAGCTCATTAAACCGGAAGCTATTATAGAATATTGTATCATTCATTTGAAAAACACCCCATTATTTTGCAGAATAATATGTTATGGGAATAGAATATCATATTTTCTATTCCTTGTCAATATGATATAATTTTCAAAAAAGGAGGTAATAATTATGTATTCGAATAAAAGAGTTTTATTGATTGCGGGCGGCGGTACACTCGGTACATATGTTTCGGAGGAGCTTCTTCGCCTGGGAGCATTTGTAGAGGTCATTTGCCCCGAAGAAAAAACTTCGAATAACGAGCGCCTTTTGTTTCATCAAAGCTTGGCAACGGAAGAACTTTTAAGCGATCTGTTTTCTAAGAAGCATTATGACGGTATCGTCAATTTTATTCATTACAGTAAGGTTGAAGATTATAAGAAGATCCATCCGCTTCTGATATCAAACACAGATCATTTGATATTCCTTTCCTCGTACAGAGTATATGCGGACGAGCAACATCCCATATCGGAGAATGCTCCGAGGCTTTCCGATGTTGTTGCCGATGAGGATTTTCTGAACAATGAAAAATATGCCGTTCCGAAATCAAAATGTGAGGATTATTTAAGACAAGAGCGCGCGGGTGAGCCGTGGACGATCGTCCGACCTGTGATCTCTTTTTCGGACAAGCGTCTGGATTTATTGCTTTATTCGGGAAGAGATGTATTAAACTATGCCTCGCAGGACAAGGAGATGCTGATGCCGAACTTTGTAAAGAATTATTCGGCGGGCATTGATTGGGCAGGCAACTCGGGAAAGCTGATCGCAAATCTGCTGTTCAAGTCGGATGCGATAGGAGAAGTGTTTACCGTTTATTCGGGTCACGGATTGACCTGGGGCAAGGTCGCTGAAAAATACAGCGCGCTGACGGGGGTAAAGATCCGCTGGTGCGGCGAAGACGAATATGTTTGCAACACGCCGAAAATTGCAACAAATCCGTGGATATGGAAATATGACAGGAAATTCAATCGGGACATTGACTGCTCAAAAATATTGCGTGTAACGGGGCTTTCGCAAGATGATTTTGTTTCCGTCGAGGAAGGCATAAAGCGCGAGCTTGAAAAGCTTGAGCAAATGGCGTAAGTTGGAGATAGACAGATAAAAATCATCTGCCTTCGGCTGAAAAAAGCAGTCACTTAATGAAAGCGACTGCTTTTTGTTCATTTAATCGCAGATCACACCCTCAAGCTCGCTTGTCCGTCATACGATATGCGCAAAGCCGCTTTTGTGTCGGAAATTTTTGGATTTTGGCTTTACAAAGAGAAATTTTTTTGCTACAATATATGCAGGATATGCATGGCACTATTGCTCGTGCATCCCCAAAAAGGAGATAAGTCATATGAAAAATCCAAAAATCAAAGACGCATTGCTTTGCCGAATCCTGCCGTACATACTCGTATTGGGCGGCTTCATTGCGCCAATCGTCATTATAGCAATCATTCCGCCGATCCCGACCGTTGCAAAGGTCATATTCGGTGTCGTGATGGCGATCGGACTGGTGATCTACATCGTCAAAAACTTTACGGTACTGATGATGATGGATGCGCGTCTTGCCGCGATACGCTGTCACCAGATCGCCAGAAAGCAATTTGAAATACCCGAGGATCGCAATCTTGACCGTATCGAAAAAAAGCTGTCAAGCTTTGGCAAGGGCTATCCGCCCGTATCGCTTCTTCCCGCGCCCACTGCCCTGCGTTATCGTTTACAATCGTCGGACACGACATATGCCAAGGGGATTGAAAAGGTGGTCGCCGTCTATCACACCGATCTTCTGGATGCCGAAGCTTACGAAGCCATCTTTCATTCGACAGAAGAAAATTCCACCGCCTTGATCGGGAAAAAGAAGCCTCTGCTTTCGGGCAAGGCAAACAAGGAAGCGCCGCTGCACCGCGTGACCGTTGCCGTCATATTTGCAAAATCCGTGGACACGAGCTTTGCAGTCGAGCTGTATGATAAAATATGCGAAAAGGAAGGCGACAACTTTGAAACCGCCTTTATCTCCTGCGTGATCGACTGCAGACGTCGTGTGTGCGTCTTTAACAGTCTCTGTCTTCCCTACTTGGGCTTTATCCATTCGGTCAAAAATCACGGTGTCAAAATGATCCGCGAATTCGTCTTTGGCGGCAAATTGCCGTTGCAGAATAACCCCTATACGGTACCGCTGAGCGAGGACATCAAAAACATCGATCCCGAACAAAGTCTGTGGGATTTCTGGCGTGCAATAAAAAACGAGGTCGCGCAGGACGAACAGGAGACAAAACAACGCTTTGATTCCATGACACACAGACAGATTCTGCTCGACGATGATCTTCTGTACATAAAGTGGGAAGAACGGGGGCTTTGGCTTTGTATCGAGCGCGACGAGGATGCCAAAACCGTAAGCATTGATCCGATCTCTTTCTGGTATTATCCGAAGAACGGCTCGATCGATAAAAAAACTGCCGAAGAGATCGAGCGTTTGGTTCGTGACTATTTTGCTGAAGCGGGATATACGTGCGAATTTATATCGTATGAGGATTGAGCCCAAACGAACAGATTGCAATATATTGATATAAACACAAAAATTCTCGGAGCAGTGATATGCACTCCAAAAGTGTCCAACCTTTGGGGTGCATATCACTTTATTTAGCAGGTTTCATTTTGGCTTGAACTGTTTAAAATTTGGCTTGAAAATGCGGATTGTTTATGATATAATGATCGTGAAGGAACGCGCCCGTGACAGAAACGATGAATCTTCAGGATGTTGACGGTACGCTTTCTGCCCCTGCCCCCTCCTTTTCAACGGCTCTGAACAGCGCCGTTGTCGATGCCTCTGTCTTGCGTGAGGCACAAGAGCATCCCGACAATTACGGAACGCTTTCGGTGCGCGCTTCGGTCCGGAGCGCCGGATTCGTAACGCTGAGCCACAAGTGGCAGGACATGGTGCTTGAGCAGGTCGGGCACAAGAAATAACAACCCGAAGATACAAGGAGTCCTCTTATGAAGCTATCCTCGTCAACCGGCGATTTCAGCCATTATGTGGAGCTTGTTCCCGAAAAGGTAACGTGCTTTAAGGAAACCCGATTCAAATACATCAACCTTGAACAGACAGGAATCATTCCCGAGCTGGTTTCGGAAAACGACGATGATTGGAGGCGCTTTGCCGATGCGTGCGGAAAGGCTGCCGCCGATGCAGGCGTTACTTACGTTGTGTCGCACGCTCCTTGCTTACATAATGCAATATTGCCCGCTTTAATCGATAAGGATGACGAAACCTATCGCAAAAACGTTCGGGCGATCCGCCGTTCCATCGAGGTCTGCCACTTACTCAACATACCGCGTATCGTGGTTCACGCCTGTATGCATCCGGAATTTACTCCCGAAAGTTTTATGCACTATAACAAAATGTTTTACGGTGAGTTCTTCGATCTTGCGGAAAAATACGGCATCACCATCCTGACCGAAAACGGTGACAGCGATGCGATCGTTTTCACTACCGGTGCACAAATGCGCGGCTTTATCGAGCAAATCGACCACCCTCTGTTTGCCGCCTGTTGGGACACGGCACACGCCAACATTTCGAAGAATGCGCGAGCGCTTGGACCGTACGAGAATATCGTTGCGCTCGGCGACAAGCTGAAGGGGCTTCACATTTCGGACAATTTCGGCGACGTTCATCACCATAGCTGGCCGTTTGCGGGTATCATTAATTTTGACGAGATCATGCAGGGGCTTATCGACGTGCATTACGACGGATATTTCAATTTTGAGGCATCCTACACCTTACTTCATCACAAAAATATTCCGTATCACCGAAAACCGTGGGTGCGCGGCGAAAAGACCGTGACGACCTTGCTTGATCCTCCCCTGCGACTAAAGCAAAAGGCGGTCGACCTTTTATACGACATCGGACAATATATCCTCGAAAGCTACGGTTGCTTTGAAGCATAACGCTTTCCGCTTGAACTCAATTGTGGAAAAATATTGATTTTTATGAGTATTTTTCCGTTTCTTCCGTTTTTACCGCGAAAAACTATTGACAAGTACTTACCCGTATGGTATAATGCGGTACAGATGTACGAATAATTTCATATTACAATAGGAGCCAGCTGTCTGTAGAGGAAGATGGCTCTTTGTATTTTCGGAGACTATACTATGAAAAAGATCGATCCTACCATTCTGAAGGAAACAAAATACATTGCAGCCTTCGTATGCGTACTGAGCCTTTTGACCGAAGCCATATTTCTTATACTCGGAAAATGGGAGTATACAGTGCTCCTCGGTAATCTTTTGGGAGCATTGGGCGGCATTCTGAACTTTTTTCTGATGGGACTTACGGTACAAAGTGCGTTGACGAAGGATGAAAAGGATGCCAGAGCTACGGTACGTGCCTCACAGCTATACAGAAATCTGATGCTTGCCGCCGTTGCGCTCGTTGGCATATTGCTCCCCTGCTTTCACGGTGTTGCCGCGGTGATCCCGCTTTTCTTTCCCCGCATTGCCATTGCATTCCGACCACTGTTTTTGAAAAAACAGCGCTGATATAACGCTTTCTTTGGGAGGTGATCTCAATATGAACAAAAAAAGCCGTCGTTTTCTGGCGGTGGATGCTCTCCTGATCGCCTGCGCAGTCCTACCGATTCTCGCGGCGATCCTTCTGAAAATACTGACCGCACCCGTGTACGATGGGATCCACATCTCGGGATCAAGGATCTTTTTCACGATCCCGATGCCTCTGCAGGATCTGCCGATCACCGAATCGCAGGTGCATTCCTGGTTGCTCCTTCTGTCCGTCTTTTTCCTGTGTCTCTACCTCACACATGGAATCAAGGTCAAGGCAGACACGAAGCGCCAGCACGCCGTTGAATGGGTGGTAGAAAAGGTCGAAGGCTTGGTAAAGGAAAATATGGGTGAATATTTTCTGTCCTTTGCTCCCTTCATCACCGCCATACTGGCACTGTCGGGACTGTCGAGTCTCCTCACGCTGTTCGGGCTCTTTCCGCCGACCTCGGATCTTAACGTCGTCGCCGGATGGGCCGTGCTCGTGTTTTTCCTGATAACCTACTACAAGCTGAAATGCGGTCCTTTGCGCTATATGAAGAGCTTCACCGAGCCTGTTGCGTTTCTGACGCCGATCAACGTGATCAGCGAGGTGGCAACTCCCATCTCCATGTCCTTCCGTCACTACGGAAACGTCCTTTCCGGTACCGTCATTTCGGCGCTCATTGCCGCAGGTCTGCAAGGCGCGTCACGTATCATCCTCGGACGTTTGCCGGGCATCCTTGGCGAGATTCCCTTCTTGCAGATCGGCATACCTGCGCTGCTTTCGGTTTACTTTGACGTATTCAGCGGGTGCATTCAGGCGTATATTTTCGCCATGCTGACGATGCTTTATATTTCGAGCGGATTCCCTATCGACGATTATTTCGCGCGTCGGGAAAAAAAGAAAAAGGCGAAAGAACAAAAGACGTAGAAACGGTAAAAATATAAAAACGATACAGGATAGAAACAATATAAAAATATAATATAATTTTCGGAGGTTTTTTACTATGGAACTTGCAATCGGTATTATTTTGGGTTGCTGCGCACTCGGCGCAGGTCTTGCGATGATCGCGGGCATCGGCCCCGGTATCGGCGAAGGCAACGCGGTCGCCAAGGCGGGCGAAGCCATCGGACGTCAGCCCGAATCCAAGGGAAGCGTGACAAGCACGATGCTTTTCGGCTGTGCCATTGCCGAAACGACCGGTCTTTACGCTCTCGTAATCGCTATTCTTCTCATTTTCGTTGCTCCCAATATGTTCGTCAATATTCTTCTTAGCGTCATCGGCTGATACCCGATATAGGTGAAGAAACATGCAAACACTGGACATCATTTCTGTCAATCTGTGGCAGATATTGATTTCTTTATTCAATCTCGTCCTCTTATTTCTGATCATCAAGCGTTTTCTCTTCAAGCCCGTCAAAAGTGTTCTTGACAAAAGAGAGGCTGAGCTTCGTCTGCAATACGCCGAAGCAGAGGCTGCCGCAGCGTCGGCAAACGAAAGCAAGCGGCTATGGGAAGAAAAGCTATCGGGCGCAGATAAGCAGGCAAGCGACATTATTGAGAATGCCGCTGTGACCGCCAAATATCGCGGCGAGAAGATTGTTGAGGAAGCGCAGCTGCGTGCAGACAGCCTGATCCGTGTTGCCAAGTCCGAGGCGGAGCTTGCGCACCGCAGGGCCGCTGACGAGATCAAACGCGAGATCGTAGA
>JAZLAP010000051.1:0-4676 GCA_045613265.1 Eubacteriales bacterium
AATGCTCTCAAACAACCCCTCAGTCAGCTTCGCTGACAGCTCCCCTTACACAGGGGAGCCTACCGCTGCGGCGGGATTGCTCAACGGCAAAAGCCTCTACTGAACCACCTGCTTAGCAGGTGGTTTTCTATAACCAACAAAGAGGACAGAGAATGCTTTTGCACCCTCTGTCCTCTTTTCTTGTAAAATAAAGCCGACGTTTTTTGTTGACAACCAAAAAAACATGTGCTAAAATATACATATATTGTCGAAACGACACGAAAAGGAGAACGTCATGAAGCTTTTGCAGAATGAGCCCTTCGACATTAACGAATATTGCGGTCAGATGGTGCTTACCTATTTTTCCGAGGATAGCGCCATTGCTGACGGTCTGTACGCAACGCTCACCACTGCCGGATATGCCTGCGTGAAGAAAGAGCTGTCCTTCCATAACGTCATCAAAAGTGCGTACGTGGCAGGCGTTGACGAAATGCTGAAGACCTGCGGCTGCTATCTTCTCATCGTGACCGAGCATTTTTTCAAGTCGGAGTACCGCGCCCTGCGCAATCACGTTTGGTATCAGGTCGGACATTTGCAGGCGATTCGCCGCGAGGCAGTCGTGCCGTTTGCTCCCGTCGGGGTATCGATCGATCTTGCCGCGACACCGATCGGTCGCTGTAACGTGATCCGCACCGAGGAGGAGCTGCTTCGCACCTTTGCGAGCAATTTTCGCAGAACGCTCTCCAAAAACGCCTTTTTTGCCGAAAATGAGCTGAATCGCTATGCGGGTAAGCGTCTCGATTACCGCAAGATGATCATTCGCTTTGACATCACCCGTGAAGATTTCGAGGAAGCAATGGCGGAATACATTGAAGAGGCAGGCGTCGGTTACATGGACGACGCGGCGTTTGAAACGGTTTTGCGTGACGACATCGAATGCTGTGCAAAGCTGCTCGCCTTCGGCAGTGAGAACGCCCTGAATGCGCAGCTGATGCCGTATCGCGGCGAGATGTCGCCGTTGCCCGTCGATTATCCCGTGACGTATACCTGTAACCGCCACTATAGCCGTAAGAGAGAGGGCGAGGCGACCTTCGCCGAGTACCTCTTCGAGCTGGTTATGCCGATCCACCGCTTGTTTGGCGTAAACTTCAAGCCGTTCCTGAGGACACACGGCGATCTTACCCCCGACATCCTAAGGATCCTCTTTGATTCCAATTTCGTAGAGGGCACCGATCCGCACGTGACGGGCGACCGCCTCTACTTCAGTCTCAATTTCCCGAACGCCAAGGCGTTCTCGTTTGATCGTTCGCTGGATATCGGCGAGTCTGCCGACTATCTGTATCCGCAATAAAGGGGGGTATCGCTATGGACGGAAAATTCAATCTCTCGACGCATCTTCCCACCGGTGAGGAGCAGCGCTTATTCGGTATTTTTATCTCGCATTCGAACAGAGAGCGCGACCTTGAGCTTCTCCATCTCTTGACCGAGCGCATGCTTCTGTCACATCTGAATCCCATCTACGACCGTGATTTTCTCGAAGGCGGTCAGTATTTCCAGGAGCGTATCGAGCAATGCCTGAATTGCTACGGCGGTGTCGTGATCATCACCGAAAATTCGTTGTCCTCGGATTGGGTAAATTACGAGGTCGGCTATTTTTCGGGGCTTGGGATGCCGATCGTTCTTTGGGACCCCGACAACCTTTTATCGCTTGACAGTCAACATAGCGAGCTTCTGAATTCGCATCTTTCGCAATATCTGCCCGCGCAGCAAACGGTTGACGAGGTAGTGGCTTTGCTGGAAAAAATGTCGATCTATTCCGAGATCTTCAAGGACGAATTTCCCGAAATGACGAAGGAGGACTTCAAGGAAATTCTGAATGCCCGCGTTGAGACGGTTATGGTGCGTATCGAAAGCGAGATCTTCGATGCTAACGAGCTTGACTTTGAAGGCTGTCGGATCGGCTCGCTGATCGTGAACTTCGGTATGTTCCATCCCGATAACGGCGACGGTCGGCATTGCATGGCGCTTCGCGGCAATCCCGAGCTGCCCGACCGCCGCTGCGCCGTCAGCGGACACGAGTGTGCCCTTTACGATGCCAAGGAGCTGGACGGTCACAATCTTGAATGTGTCGTTCTGAACCACGTGATCGACAACGGTCGCTTTTATCCGAAGGGCTCCAAGGGACCCGACGGACAGATCCTTCAGCACGGCTGCCTCAATTTTTACCTGCCCGTACATAAATGGTTCGGTACCGAATTCAAGTTTATCGTCGATGCTCCCAACAATACGCAGCACTATAAGCTTCTTGAGGTATTCGAGAGCGTCGGCATGAATCCGACCGTTTCGGACAGTCTGAACGGCAGACGCATTTATCTTTCGCTTCCCGAGCGTCCGCGGCAGGGCTTTTTCCGTCTCGACCACGAGTTTTACAACAATTTTCTTTGTCCGTATGCCACACGGGCAAAGTAAGCAAAGTAAGCAAAGTAAGCAAAAAACGAAGCGCATCTGCTCTATACAGATGCGCTTCGTTTTTTTACTTGCTTAAGCTCACGCCTTCGTCAGGTAGCCTTCTCTATAGAGAAGCTCTGCGATCAGGACGGCGCCGCCTGCGGCACCGCGGAGCGTATTGTGCGAAAGTCCGACAAACTTATAGTCGAACGCGGAATCCTCACGGAGACGACCGATCGTGACGCCCATGCCACCGTAGATATCGCGGTCAAGTGCTGCCTGAGGACGGTTGTCTTCCTCAAAGTAGGTGATAAACTGTGCGGGTGCCGAGGGAAGTCCGAGCGTTTGCGGCTTGCCCTTAAAGTTCTTCCAAGCCTCAAGGATCTCTTCCTTCGTGGGTTTATTCTCAAACTTCACGAACACAGCGGCAGTGTGACCGTCAGATACGGGAACGCGGATGCACTGCGTGGTGATGAGGGGAGCATTTGCCTTGACGATTTCGCCATTCTTGACCTCGCCCCATACGCGGAGGGGCTCCTGCTCGCTCTTTTCCTCCTCGCCGCCGATATAGGGAATGACGTTGTCGATCATTTCGGGCCATTCCTTAAAGGTCTTACCCGCGCCGCTGATCGCCTGATAGGTGGTGGCGACGACGAGTGTGGGCTTATACTTAAGGAGAGGCGTGAGGGCGGGAACGTAGGACTGAATCGAGCAGTTCGGCTTGACGGCGATAAAGCCGCGGGTGGTGCCGAGACGCTTTCTCTGTGCGGCGATGACCTCAAGATGTGCATCGTTGATCTCGGGAATGACCATCGGAACGTCGGGTGTCCAACGGTTTGCCGAGTTGTTGGAAACGACGGGGATCTCCGCCTTGGCGTAACGCTCCTCGAGCGCACGAATCTCGTCCTTCTTCATATCGACGGCGCAGAATACGAAATCAACCTTTGCCTTGACGGCGTCGATATCCTCGGACGACATCACGGTCATATCGGCAACCGCCTCGGGCATCGGCGTTTTCATTTTCCAGCGTTCGCCGACCGCCTCGCGGTAGCTTTTTCCCGCAGAGCGGGGACTGGCAACGAGTGCCGTGATCTCAAAGTACGGGTGGTTAAGAAGAAGCGTGATAAAGCGCTGACCGACCATACCCGTTGCGCCGACGATACCGGCGCGCAGCTTTTCCGACATATTTACCTCCAATGCTGCAGGCGTCCAAAAACGCACGCAAAAATATTTTTATTGCTAACATTATAGCATAAGGAGAAAATGATGTCAATGTTTTTTTGTATATAGCGCTTATTTTTGTCGTAACGCCTGTCGCGAACGGAAAAACGGTCGTTGCATTTGTGCAGTGCAACGACCGTTTTCCCGAAAAGCCGAATTATTTACGGATAATTTTAACGGCGGTGGGAAGAAGTCCCGTTTCCTCGTAGACGATCTCCTTGATCTGCGCGATCTGGTTCTGTAAAAGCTCCTCGTCCTGACGGACGATCACGCTGACGCTGTCATCGCCGAGTACTGCCACGCAATCTGCGAAGCCCTTTGCCTTCACAAGCGTCTCGATATTCGACTCCTTTTCAATGTCGAGCGCGATACGCGAGATCTCGTCAAGCGCCTCTGCCTTGGTCTCTTCCAGCGCGCTGTCCGAGCCGACGACCGCCTGCAGCACCTCGATCGCCTCGTCGCGTGCCTGCTGACGGTTCAGGATGGCGGATGCGAAGTATGCCGAGGTCACGTCGGTTGCGTTGCCGCTTCCGTTACCGTCACCGTTTGCATCCTGTCCTGCGTTTTCACTGTCGCTCGGGTTGTTGTCGCCGTAGCCCAGCTTATCGCTGTTGTCGAAGAAATATAAGTAGTTTAGGTACACGGCGGCGCCGATGACCAGTACCGATAATGCGATAATGAGATTGCGCCGTCCCTTTTTGCCGAACACTCCCTGTTCCCCGAAGAGCTTGAGCCTTGCCATAGATAATTCCTCCTATATTTTTGTCTTGGTTTAATATATGCGCGCCCTGTTCTCAATATGACGGGGCACTGAAATTTCCTTTCCCGATGTGGATGCGGTTCGTACCGATGCCGAGAAGCGACGATAAAAGTGCGGTCATTTCGCGGCGGACGGTAGCGTCGTCTCCGCCCTCGCATAAAACCGAAACGCCGTCCACGGCAGGGTAATCCACGCGAAGCAGGAGTCCGTTGCCCGACGTATAGACGTATTCCTTGCCGCCGTTTCCGCTTTTGTCGGTCCCATAAAC
>JAZLAP010000052.1:0-5964 GCA_045613265.1 Eubacteriales bacterium
CCTCGCCTGTAAAATATTTTTTCATGGGTGCCATGCCCGAGTTGATAAGCAGAAGCGACTTGTCGTTGTGCGGCACGAGCGAAAAGCTCGGAAGCCGCAAATGCTCCTTCGTTTCAAAGAAGGAGAGATATTTTTCGCGCAGGTCGTTCAGCGATGTCCATTTCATAAAAACCTCCCGTGTACGCGCGGGCGCACACTCACTCGATATATTATTACAACAATATATTATATCACGAACGTGCGGCACTGTCAAGCGCATTTTAGACGAAAGAGAACGAACTTTTGATAAAAACGCAAAAAAGAGCCAAAATGCAAAGCTTTATTTGCATTTTGGCTCTTGTGTGTTTTGATATTAAGGCTCGAGACGGTTCGGCCCGCGGAAGAGAAACATAGCTTCCTTGATCGGGAGACCGAGGAAGAGCATGGTCAGACGGTCAACACCGATTCCAAAGCCGCCGTGCGGCGGGCAACCGTAACGGAAGAACTGCATGTAGTTCTTGACGTCCTCGCCAAGCCCCTTTTCGTCTGCCTGACGGCGAAGCACCTCGTAGCGATGCTCACGCTGTGCGCCCGTCGTGATCTCAACGCCGCGCCAGATGAGGTCGTAGCCCATCGGTACGCCATTTTCGTCGCGCATGTGATAGAAGGCGCGCTTCTTGGCGTCGAAGTCGGTGACAAACAAAAATTCGTGGTTGTAGACCTCTTTGACAAAGCGGTAGGACAGCTTCTCCGCATCGGTCGTGAGGTCGCCCATTTCGGATGCGGGAACCTCATAGCCGTAGCGCTCCTTCAACTCCTTATAGAGATCGCAGAGCTTGATGACGGGGAAGGGCGTTTCGGGGACGATCACATCAAGATCGTAAAGCGCCTTGATCTCGTCTCCGTATGCAGCCTTGACCTCGGAGAGGGTATAGCGGAGCAGATCCTCTTCCAGCTTCATTACGTCACGGAAGGACGTAATGTAGGAAAATTCAAGGTCGAATCCCGTGAACTCGGTCGTGTGCTTCGAGGTGAAGGACTTCTCGGCGCGGAATACGGGGCCGACTTCGAAAATTTTATCAAAGCCTGCTGCCATTGCCATCTGCTTATAGAACTGCGGGCTTTGCGCAAGGTACGCCTTACGGTCGAAATATTTCATTTCGAAGACGTCGGCACCGCTTTCGGATGCCGCGCCGATCAGCTTCGGAGAATGGATCTCCATAAAGCCGCGTCCGTACAAGAAATCGCGCATTGCCTTGACCATTGCGGTCTGCATCTTGAAGATCAGCGTGTTCTTTTCGCTGCGAAGATCGATCCAACGGTAATCGAGGCGCGCATCGATCAGCGAGTCCTCCTTGATCGGACGCGGCTCGGCAAGCGATTCGACGACGAGACTGTCGGGGATCAGCTCCATATTGCGAAGCTTGACGTATTCGCTGGCGATCAGTTCACCCTCGACCGTGATGACCGAATCGACGGTAAGATTTTCAATGGCGGCGGCGATGTCGGGATGCGACTCCTTCTCTACCGTTACCTGCACCTTTCCCGTGATGTCCTTCACGACGATAAATGCCATTGTGCGCTTGTTGCGGAAGTTCTCGACGAAGCCCTGAATTTTATAGCGGCTGCCGGGAACAAGATCCTGCATATAGGTTCTTTCCATGCTTTTTACTCTCCTTTGCGGCAATCGCCGCGCTTTGTTTGCAAATCATAGATATTATAATGTAGTGTTTTCGAAATGTCAAGTGCCGATTGAAAAAAACAGTCAAAAGCGCACGCGCGTGACGGCTGTACAGCGTTTTTGCTCGGTATCGACGGTAAAGACGGCTCCCATTGCCACAACGTCACCCGTATCGGGATCGACACGCACGGGAAGTCCCGTTGTCATGCGTTCGATGATGCCGTTCGGTGCAACACCGAGAATGCCGCTTTCACTACCGCACATGCCGAGATCGGTCACATATCCCGTTCCCTTCGGCAATACGTGCTCGTCAGCGGTGGGGACGTGAGTGTGCGTACCGAATATGACGGTAATGCGACCGTCGAAATAATGCGCAAGTGCCAGCTTTTCACCCGTTGCCTCGGCGTGAATATCGAGAAGGGCAATGTCGTATCTTCCTTCCTCTCGCACAAGCACACGGTCGATCACGGTAAAGGGACTGTCAAGCGTCGGCTCGATGTGTACACGCCCCATCACGTTCATGCAAAGGATACGTGTACCGTTCCGCGTGAGGATCGCGTAACCGTGTCCAGGTACTGCGGGGGGGTAGTTTTGCGGGCGGAGCATGCGTGTTTCGTTATCCAGCATGGCATGAAGATGACGGTTGCGCATCGTGTGATTGCCGCCCGTTATACAGTCGACGCCACAGTCGAGGATCTCGCATGCAAGCTCGGGGGACGGTGGATTGATGAAGGCGGCGTTTTCTCCGTTTGCAACGACGAAATCGATCGCGTTCTTTTTTATGAACGACGGTAATTTTGCTTTCAGGTGCAATACGGCACGAGGCTCGGCAATATCGCCGAGCGCAAGAATTTTCATAAGGAATTCCTTTCTGCTCTCGGAAAAGGTAAAAGCGGCTCCTATGTCGGAACCGCTTTTCTGTCTTGGCGATTATTTTGCGTAATCGACGGCGCGGCTCTCGCGAATCACGTTGATCTTGATCTGTCCGGGATACTCAAGCTCGCTTTCGATCTTGTTGGCAATATCGCGTGCAAGGATCTTCATTTTATCGTCGCTGATCGCTTCGGGCTTGACCATGACACGGATCTCTCTGCCTGCCTGAATGGCAAAGGTCTTTTCAACACCGCCGAACTCGTTCGCGATCTCCTCAAGCTTCTGGAGACGCTTGATATAGTTCTCTATGTCCTCACGGCGTGCACCGGGACGTGCGGCGGAGATAGCGTCTGCCGCCTGAATGATAAAGTCGAGGATGGATTGCGGCTCAACGTCATTATGGTGTGCCTCGATCGCATGCACGATGTCGCGGTGCTCGCGGTACTTGCGTGCCACCTCGACGCCAAGCTGGATGTGCGAGCCCTCTGCCTCCTGCGTCAACGCCTTACCGATGTCATGCAGAAGACCTGCACGCTTGGCGGCGGTAGGATCAAGGCCCAGTTCGCTTGCAATGTTACCGGCAAGGAGCGAGACCTCAACCGAGTGGCGGAGCACGTTTTGTCCGTAGCTGGTTCTGTAACGGAGTCTGCCGAGCAGACGGATAAGCTCGGTAGGAAGCCCGTGAACACCGGTCTCGAAGACCGCTTTTTCGCCTGCCTGCTTGACGGCGTTCTCAATCTCCTTCTTCGCTTTTTCCACCATTTCTTCAATGCGTGCGGGGTGGATACGACCGTCAGCAATCAGCTTTTCCAGTGCGATGCGTGCGGTTTCGCGGCGGATCGGATCAAACCCCGAAATGGTGATGACCTCGGGCGTGTCGTCGATGATCAGCTCGACACCCGTCAGCGTTTCGATGGCGCGGATGTTACGTCCTTCACGACCGATGATTTTGCCCTTGATCTCCTCGTTGGGAAGGTTGACGACCGAAATGGCTACCTCACTTACGTGGTCGGCGGCGCATCTCTGGATGGCGAGAGAAAGAATATTCTTTGCGCGGTCGTCTGCTTCCTCGCGGAAGCGAGTCTCGTACTCGGCGATCTTGAGCGCGGTCTCGTGGGCGATCATACCCTCGGTGCGACGCAGAAGCTCGTCTTTTGCCTCGTCTGCCGTAAAGCGGGCGATGCGTTCAAGAACCTTGATCTCCTCCTCCATCTTTTGTGCGATCTCTTGACGAAGTGCTTCGGCTTCGTTCTGCTTTTCCTTGAGAGCCGCATCGCGCTTTTCGAGTGCCTCGGTTTTAGCGTCGAGCGTCTCCTCCTTCTGTGCAATACGGTGCTCCTGTCTCGTGATCTCCTTGCGGCGTTCGCGGATTTCGTTGTCCGCTTCGTTCTTGTCGCGGAGTATTTCTTCTTTTGCTTGGATCAATGCTTCCTTTTTACGGGAGTCCGCACTTTTTGCGGCTTCCTCGAGAATCTGCTTTGCTTGCGCTTTTGCGTTACCGATCGCCTTTTCGCCGATCTTACGCTGTATGACGCTATACGCGACCAGCGCTAAGACCGCACTGACAACTGCCGTTCCAATGGCGATCAGGGAAACATATAACGGGTCCATCTCGTTTGTACCTCCTTTTTCGATGACTCAAGTATGAAACTGTAAAAGAATGAAATAAATAAGTGTTAGATAAATGAAAGTAAAGAAAGTGCCACTCGGCTCTACGCTTACACGCTTGACGTATCACCAAACGGCATCCTTCATAACGCATATCTATACATGTATATTATAGAACTTTTTTCTTCATATGTCAAGATTATTTCTCGCTTTCGCTTCCCGATTTTTACACGAGTGCTTGCGAATTAACAAATTATTCATATTTTTTGATAAAAAAGCTCTTGACTTTACGGCGTTCGCGGTGTATAGTATTATCAGAAATTAGCACTCGCCGCATGCAAGTGCTAAAAACGCGAAAGGAGCAACGATGAAAAACGAGTTGAGCGAACGCAAGAAAAAGATCCTGCACGCCATTGTCAACGCGCATATTGCTTACGGTGAGCCGATCGGCTCAAAGCTGCTTGCCGACGATCCCGCGCTCTCCTGCTCCTCCGCAACCATCCGCAACGAAATGGCAGAGCTTGAGGCACTCGGCTATCTTGAACAGCCGCATACGTCTGCGGGTCGCGTACCGAGTGAGCTTGGCTATCGCTATTACGTAGACGCGCTCCGCAGCCGCTACGAAATGACACAGGGCGAGATCGAACGGTTGGACATGGCGCTTCAAAGCAAGCTCACCGAGCTTGACGAGATCCTCGCAGAGGCATCGCGCCTTGCCTCGTCCATCACCAATTATACCGGTATTTCCTTGAAGCCGCGCAGTCAGAAAATCACGGTTTCTCGCTTTGAGACCGTCTATCTTTCCGAGTACAATTTCGTTCTCGTGATGGTCTGCTCGGACGGCAGTGTCAAGACCAAGAATATGCATACCGCTTTTCCCGTCAAGAAGGAAGACCTCGACAAGCTGGTTTTACAGCTGAATCGGCACTTTACGGGTGTGACTGCCGAAAATCTGACGATGGCACGTATTTTTGACATGGAAAAGGCAATGGGCTTTATGGCGCCGCTGATCTCTCCCGTTGCCAAGACGGTTTACGAGATCCTGTCGGAAAACGACGGCGCGGTGCGCGTTGAGGGCGTGAATCGCCTGCTCCAGTACCCCGAATACTCGGACGTCGGAAAGATGCGCGGCATGCTGGGACTGCTTGAGGAAGGGAAGGAGCATCTTCTCGATCTCGTCGAGACCGACACGGGCGGCGAGGACGGTGTCAGCGTGTATATCGGCAAGGAAAACGCCGTTGACGTCATGCGCGATTCGGCACTCATCTACAAGACCATCCGTCATAACGGCGAGGTGGTTGGCGCGATCGGTGTGATCGGTCCCTGTCGCATGGATTACTCCAAGGTTATCGAAACGCTGAACCGCGTTGCGAGCGGCGTTGACCGCATCATCGGCGGTACCGATGAAAATACGAAAGGTTAGCACAGGTCATGAGTAAAGAAAAGAAAAACAAAAATGAAGAAATAAAAGAAGAAACCGTTTCCGAGACGGTAGAAGAAACGGCAACCGAAGCTGCGGAAGCGTCGGAAGCGGCTGAAGCTCCGGATCCTGCGGTGCGCATCGCCGCTCTTGAAAGAGAGCTTCTGGAGAAGGACGACAAGTATCTGCGTCTTGCTGCGGAATACGATAACTTCCGCCGTCGGAGTGCACAGGAGCGTGCCCAGCTTTACACCGATGCCGCAAGCGATACCGTAAAGGAGCTTTTGCCGATCTTCGACGATCTTGAGCGTGCCGCTCTGTATACGGAGGGCGACAAGGTGCTGGCGACAATCGTTTCTCGATGTCAGCGCTTCGACCTCCGCCGCATCCAGACGAACCAGAT
>JAZLAP010000053.1:0-2784 GCA_045613265.1 Eubacteriales bacterium
TATCCGTGAGGGTGCGCCCGAGGGCTTCGTCAAGATCATTAAGACAGTCCGCGCGCGCCGCGAGCTTTTCAGAAAAACGCGCCGCCGCGTCCCCGATCTTGATAACGATTTTGAATTCACCGCAAAAAACTGCCTCTACGGCGAACTGTGCACAGTTCTCGGTATCCCCCGCGAAGAAATACACAGAATCGTTTCTGAAGCAATTCTTGAGGCACAATAAATAGTATAAAGACCGCTGACTTAATTTGTTTCAGCGGTCTTTTCTCAAAAAACAGATCGCAAAGGAGGAAATCAAATGAAAATACGAACGGTTTTAATTATAGTTTTGTTTGTGGTTTTGGCATCACTGATCGGTGTTCTGTCGACCTTGCCCGGCATCGGCGACCGCGAGCCTTACGTAGAGCATTTCCACACCTTCGGCGATTGGTCGGAATCCGTCCCCGCGACCTGCACCGATCCCGGTACATTTGAACGCAAATGCACTTCCTGCGACGAAATCCAAACAAGGCATACCCCCTCACTCGGTCATATTCTCGAAGATTGGGAGAAGATAGGCACCACTTACGTCAAGTTCTGCAACCAATGCGGCAAAAGAGTTGCGAGACAAGAAATATTCGACACAACCGACGATGAGATCAACTACTGCTTGAGTCCCGACCGAAAAAGCTATATCGTTCTGGGCGTCAAAAGCTGTAAGTACGGCGTCATCGTTATTCCGAACGAAGTGGACGGCTTGAAGGTTGTAAGAGTCGCCGAGAATGCGTTCAAGAACAGCAAAGACATCGACACTATCATCCTCCCCGATACGCTTGAGGAGATCAGCGCAAACGCCTTTTTCGGCTCGTCGATCCGAAGAATCCATATTCCCGACAGCGTAAAGGTCATAGGAGAATGCGCCTTTTCAGAATGTCCAAATCTTGAAAAGCTGATATTCCCCAATTCGCTCGAAAGCATTCCGGGGAATCTTTGCGCCAAAAGCGAGGGACTTACCGAGGTCTATATTCCGGGGAGCGTAAAGGAGATCGGGGGAAACGCCTTTACTCGATGCAAACAGCTTAAGAAAGTAACGCTGAGCGAAGGACTTCTGTCTATTGCAAACTGGGCATTTTCACAGTGCGCGGCTCTTGAAGAAATCCGAGTTCCCGAATCGGCAACCGTTCTCGGCGAATACATCTTTTCGGCGTGCGTCAGTCTCAAAAGAGCTACGTTGCCGTCAACGATCACAGAAATACCCGTACAAACATTCTCCCAAACATCTCTCGAATCCTTCCAAATTCCCACGGGAGTGAAAAAACTCGACAGAGGATGCTTTGCCGGAACCTCTCTGACCGAGATCGATCTGCCCGAAGGGCTTACAACCTTGGGGAGCGCTGTTTTTTCGGGCTGTTCATCGCTGAAAAGCCTATCCATTCCCGAGGGAATACTCGCCCTTGACAACTTTGTGCTTGCCAATTGCACCTCGCTTGAAAGCCTGCACCTTCCCGCGTCTCTCATAACCATAACCATTACCGCGTTTCACGGCACGGGCGACAGCCTGACAAACATAACGGTCGCTCCGGGAAACAGTAAATATTCCTCGGACGGTAAAACGCTTTATTTGTATAAAAAAGTACTGCTCGGCTCGGCGGACGGAAGCATTCCCAAAGACGTCACCGAGATCTACGCCTGCGCTTTTTACGGCAGAAAGGCTTTGACCGAGATCTATATTCCCAAAAACATTGTGAAAATAGAATCATCAGCATTTGAGAATTGCCAGAGCGTAACCAAAATCACCTATGAAGGCACGGTTGCCGAGTGGAAAAAAGTTGAGCTTGGTATGGATTGGTTCGTCGGATCGGATATCGATGTCGTTCATTGCTCGGACGGAGACACAGAGCTTGTCGTTGAACGGTCTCCGAGTATGTTTGATTAAAGTGCAAATAGAGTGCAAAGGGAAAAGGGAAAAGGTAAGGAGGTCATTATGAAAAAAGTTCGATATATAACTTTGATATTGTGTTTTGCGATACTCTCCGCACTCTTTTCTTCATGCAAAAATGTGCCTCACACACATTCCTTTAACCAAACAGAGATCGTAACCCCAAACACCTGCCAAGCGGGCGGCGAGATCATTCGCAAATGCTCATGCGGTGAGGGAGAGATCTTTAAAACCTCACCTAAATCACATCTGCTTGCCGATTGGGAAGATAACGGCGGCGAATACGTAAAGGTTTGCACACTCTGCGGAGAAACGGTTGGAAGTGAAAGAATATATACCTATTTATCCGAAGGACTTACGTTTGAGCGCGATCTTCGCTCGGATCACTACAGTGTGGCAGGCATCGGGAAATGCACCGATGCGGTTGTCGTCATTCCGGCAGAATTCAACGGTATTCCCGTAACCAAAATAAGCAACCATGCATTCAAGGATTGCGAAAATATCGAGGCTATAATCATTCCCGATTCGGTGACTGAGATCGGCCGCGCGGCGTTCGAAGATTCCTCGGTAAAAAGAATTTTCATACCCGACAGTGTAACAAAGATCGGAAACGAGGCATTTTCACAGTGCAATGCTCTTTCGCAGCTGATTTTGCCGAATTCGCTCAAATCTATAGGCAAAGCCATCTTAAAAGGAGCCCGCAATATCGAAAAGGTCATCCTTCCCCAAGGTTTGAGCATCCTGCCCGATTCTGCGTTTGCCTACTCGTCGATAGTATCTTTGTCTCTGCCCGAAGGACTCGAAAAGATCGAAGATAGTGCGTTCGCCAATTGCTGGTCTTTAAAAGAAATATATCTTCGCGACACCCT
>JAZLAP010000054.1:0-5040 GCA_045613265.1 Eubacteriales bacterium
CATTGATGACATTGTTGACGATGCCGACATGCTGAGGTCCCTCATCGGGGAACTCGGTGATGACGGTGGTTGGACGGAATGAAGGGAAGCCCTCCTTCGTCGAGAAGCAGAATTCGCGCTCGTCCACGCCAATTATCTTGACGGTCAGGCGGCAGGGCTCATAGATCAGCGTGCCCTTCGTGCCCGTGATCTCAAAGCGGTTGGTGCCGGGGGCGTCGGCAGTAGTGGTGATGAAAACACCCGTTGCGCCGTTCGGATATTCCATATATGCGGTCACGTCGTCCTCGACCTCGATATTGTGCCATTTACCGAAGTGGCAGAAGGCGCGTACCTTCGACGGCATCATACCGACGATCCACTGGAACAGGTCGAGCTGATGGGGTGCCTGGTTATAGAGGACACCGCCGCCCTCGCCGTCCCAGGTCGCACGCCAGTCACCGCTGTCATAATATTGCTGGCTACGGTACCAGTTCGTGATGATCCAGTTGGTGCGCTTGATCTCACCGATCTCGCCCGACTGCACGAGCTCGCGCATTTTGATGAAGGCGGGATTCGTGCGCTGGTTGAACATCATGGAAAGGATGCGGTCAGAGCCCTTTGCATGCTCCAGCATTTCCTTCACCTGCTTTGTGTAAACACCGGCAGGCTTTTCGACGATCACGTGGAGGCCTGCATCCATCGCCTTGATCGCCATTGAGGGGTGATCGTAGTGCGGGATCTCTATCATAGCGACGTCACAGAGACCCGACCGAAACATTTCTTCCGCATCTGCAAAAACCTTGACTTCATTTTTAAATTTGGGAAGCCAATCGCTTTCAATCTTCTTGCGCTTTTCGGGGTTGATCTCACAAATCGCGGTGACGATACCGTTTTCGATCTTGCCGTCAATAAAATTGTTCGCGTGTCCCGTTCCCATGTTACCAAAGCCGACGATACCGAATCTTACCTTTTCCATACAAAATTATCTCCTTTTTTAAATCCGATTGTTTCGAGAGTACCGTGAAGCGCGCTGACCGCAGCAGCAAACGCCTCCATATTATTCTTATAATTATGAATACCTTTTAGTTCAAGTTTGTCCATATCCGCATAGCCCGCAAACTCCATAAGGTGCGGCTCGACCGTGAGAAACACGGGTCCGTCGATTGCCTTGTCAACAAGATCAAAGATCTCAGCGTAATGCCCTTCTCCCTCGCCGCACGGCATGATGTAACGCCCGCCGTCCTCCTTGCGGATCGCATCCTTGACATGGATGTACTCAAGCGCGGGGAGCGTTGCCATGAAGCCCTCCATGACATCGCACCCGTGGGCGATGTAATTCGCCGCATCAAAAACGCCCCGAAGCCCCTCGACCGTCAAAAGAAGATCGGCAACACGGTCGGGATTCTGCCCGTAGATGCCGGATTCGTTCTCGTGGCAGGGGATAATATCGTTTTGGCGGATGTAGTCGGTGATCTCCTGCATGCGCTGCATGACGGTATCGCGGTTTCGGTCATATTCCTCGGGCTTCATGAAGTAGCTGAAAAGACGGATATAACGCGCGCCGAGAATATGCGCGGCACGGACGGCGTTTTCGACCGCTTTTTTTACATCATTCTGATCTACGTCCATATTATACTTTCCGATAAAGCTGCCGATCGAAGAAACCGAAATGCCGTTTTCGTCGAGCTTGCGGCGGAGCGCATCAAGCTCCTCGGCGGTCATCGCCGTGGGATTCTTGCCGTCAACGTTACGGATCTCCATATAGCGGAGACCGTTTTCACGGAGCGCGCGGATCTGCTCGTCAAGACTGACAGATGCCTCGTCGCTGAAGGCGGAAACAATAAAGCTTGCCATGATGCTCCTCCTGAAATTAGTTGTGATGTACCTGCGGAAGCATGAGATCTGCTGCTATTTTCATCTGCTCATAGGAGCCGAAATCGGGTGCGTTATCCTGCTCAACAAAGGCAGCGAAAACACCGATCTCCTCCGCCTTCTTAATAATGGGTGCAAAGTCGATAAGCCCCGTACCGCAAGCGGTGATACCGCGGCTGCCATCCTTCGCCATATCCTTCAGGTGGATATTGACGGTTCTGCCGCGCATTCTTTCAAGAAGCGCAACGGGATCCTGACCGGCATTGGTCATCCAGTACACGTCGGGGATGAAATACCAATCGGTATCCTGAAACAGGATCTCCATAAGACAGGTGTCGCCAAGCGGGAAAAATTCAAAGTTATGGTTGTGATAGGCAAAACGAAGACCTGCCGCCTTGATTTTGCGAACAGGCTCCTCCATCCCTTTCAGGAAGGCGTACACGTCCTCCTTCGTTTCGCGGAAGAGAGGCGGCAGTCCGCCAAGTCCGATCTCGTCGGCACCGAAAATCTTGTGTTCTTCGATCAAGCGATCGGTATCATTCATGATTCTGTCAAGCGGCGAATGTGTCGTCGGGATCAGAATCGCATTCTTCTTTGAAAGATCGGCAAGGAAATATGGATCGCACGCCATCCCGCCCGAGACCTGAACCGCCTCGTATCCCATCTCCTTCACTTTTGCAAAACATTCTGCGTAACTTTCAAGGCTCTGCGTTTTGTCGCGCAGGCTGTAAAGCTGTGCACCAAGTAACATATTTGCTCCTCCGTAATTTTAAGATATAGTAGTCAAGCAACGGAAATTTCCGCTTCTGCCTGCATTATATCATACTTCACGCAGCATTTCAATCATTTTATTTGCAAAAAATATTGATTTTCTTGCGAAAAATATTGCAAAAATTGCGCTTATGTGATAAACTGTTAGTATGTGTATTCAAAAAACGGAAAAAGCGTAGAAAAAGGAGGCGATTTTATGCATCTCGATGCCGTCATGGCAAAGGATCCGTCGCTTGTGGTCGCGGACTTTACGTATACCGAATCTCCGCAAAAATCCGATTTCGAACGACATTTCCACCACTGCTTTGAGCTTTTGTATATCCTGCGCGGGCAAGGACAGTTTGTGGTTGAGGGCGTTACTTATCCCATGCTTCCCGGATCGCTTCTCGTGTTTCGTCCCGGCGAATTTCATTACGTAGCGCCCGAAGAGGACACGCCGTACGAGCGTTGTGTCGCGCATTTTTCCATCACCTCGTTCGGCAACGACACAGAGGTTATCCTGCGCGACCTGTGTCGGGTACCGATGGGTGTCGGGAATTACTATGCCCCCGAGGAGCTGACGCAGGACATCCGCACGGTATTCAAAAAGCTTCGCGAAGCGGAGCATATCCCCGAAGACAAGCGAAGGGCAATGACGCGTCTTCTCGTCGGTCAGCTTTTGTTATCGCTCTCTATGCTTCCGCCTGTTGAAACGGGCGACTGTGATGCAGTCGGTGCGCGCGCCATCCGCTACATTTCGTCTCACATTACCGATCCGATCTCGCTTGACGGGCTTGCCCGCGAGCTGCTTGTCAGCAAATACCACCTTTGCCGCGCCTTCAAGGAGCATAATGGGATATCGATCCGCTCCTATATCCGCGACAAGCGCATCATGCTTGCCAAAGAACGCATGGCAGCGGGTATGAAGCCGCGCGATGCGGCGGACAGCGTTGGCTTTGGCGATTATTCATCCTTCTACCGCGCATACAAGGAAGTGACGGGCTATGCCCCGAAGGAGGCAAAAAAACAGTTGTGAATTACGAGTTCATTCATAGAATCAACGGAAAAAGCGAGCTTGACGCGATCCCCGACAGGGACATTCCCATGCTCTGCGCAGAGCTCCGCGACTTTCTTATCGCGAACGTTGAGAAAAGCGGCGGTCATCTTGCCTCCAATCTGGGGGTTGTCGAGCTTACTGTAGCACTGCACCGCGTTTTTGATGTGTCGCGCGATCATCTGATCTTCGACACCGGTCATCAATGTTATATTCACAAGCTACTGACAGGGCGGCGCGATCGTTTTTCCGAGCTCCGCATTCCCGGCGGACTGTCGGGCTTTCCTTGCCGCTCGGAAAGCCCTACCGATGCCTTTGGCGCGGGGCATAGCGGAACGGCGATCTCCGCCGCCATCGGCTTTGCCGAAGCCGACCGTCTTTCGGGCAACGACGCCTTTTCGATCGCCGTGATCGGAGACGGTGCTTATACCTCCGGCATGGTACACGAAGCACTCAACAATATAAGAAAGGATCGCCGTCTCATCATCATTCTGAACGAAAACGAGATGTCGATCTCCCGTAACATCGGTCGCTTTGCAAGCTATCTCGCCAAGGTTCGTCTTTCGCGCTCCTACGTGCGAGCAAAGCACCACACGAAAAGCATTCTCGCTCACACACCGCTCGTCGGCAAGCCGCTTTTGCGCACAATCGCCAAGGTCAAGCAGCGCATGAAAAACCGTCTCTATAATTCAAATTATTTCGAAGAAATGGGGCTGTTTTACATTGGTCCCATCGACGGAAACGATTACGAGACCGTAAAGCAGGCACTCGAGGAAGCAAAAACGCAAAACGAAAGCGTGATCATTCACGTAAAGACCGTGAAGGGCAAGGGCTATGCACCCGCCGAATCGGCGCCGTCAAAATACCACAGTCTTGCACCGCAATGCGCCGTATCCACTGACAGCTATCACGCCGTATTCGGAAAAACGCTCACGAGTCTTGCATCATCCGACCACCGCGTGATCGCCATTACGGCAGCGATGGAAGCAGGCACGGGACTTCATGGCTTTTCTGTCACCCATCCCGACAGATTCTACGACGTAGGTATCGCGGAGGAGCATGCACTAACCTTTGCTGCAGGTCTTGCAGCAAACGGTGATATTCCCTTCTTTGCCGTATATTCCACCTTTCTGCAACGCGGCTACGACAACCTATTACACGACATTGCCCTGCAATCGCTTCCCGTCAAAATTGCGATCGACCGCGCAGGTCTTGCGCCGATGGACGGCCCGACGCATCACGGTATTTTCGATATTGCCTTTCTTTCCACGATTCCGGAGATCGAGATCCTTGCGCCCGCAGCCTACGAAAGCATGAAGGCTATGCTTTGCGACATGCTCCTATCACCGAAGCCGCAGGTCATCCGCTATCCGAACGCCGCGAAC
>JAZLAP010000055.1:0-1677 GCA_045613265.1 Eubacteriales bacterium
TCCTTCGCACCTTTCAGTGCTCGAAATTTCAATTTGTTCAATTTTCAAAGATCGATAGTGCCGCCGGCGGGTTGTCCCGTCTGCCCAGCGACTTCTATATTATACTACTTCACCCCCGTTTTGTCAATAGGTTTTTTGAAATTTTTTTAAGAAATTTTCTTTTTTGCTGTTTGCACAAAAAATACGCCAAAACACGCTCTTTTTCGCTACATTTTTTAATTTTTTATGATTTTTCAAAAAAACGGTTTATTTCATGCGGATAATATGATATAATAATATAATAACGATCCGTGCAGACGGATCCCGCATTAAGACCTTGCGAGACGGTATTCGGCGGAAAGCGCGAAAATTCGTCGCCGCGAGGCTTATGTGTTCGGCTCTCTTCGGCTATACTTTCGCGCGCGTGTGCGCACACGCGTATTATAATAATGAAAGGAACCCCTATGAAACAGCAAAAAGAACAGCTCGCCTGCCGCCTCGGCAAAGTCGGTGGCGAAGCCGTCATCGAAGGTGTCATGATGAAATCCGGCGACCTTTGCGCCACGGCCTGCCGCAAAGAAGACGGCAGCATTATCGTTTCAAAGCAACGCTTTGTTTCGATCAGAAAGAAAAAGAAGCTTCTTAATATCCCAATCCTGCGAGGCATTGTAAACTTCATCGAGATGATGCGCCTTTCCATGCGCTCCCTAAACGTTGCCGCCGATGCTCTGGGCATCAACGACGAGGAAGAGGGACGTTTTGAAAAGTGGCTGAAAAAGCATTTCGGTGTGCGGGCGACCGATCTTTTGATGGGCTTTGCCACCGTGCTCGGCGTTTTGCTCGCGCTTTTTCTCTTCATGTTTCTCCCATCTGCCGCGGCAAAGGGTATCTCGATCCTGACAAACGGCAACGTCGATCCGTTTCATGCACTGATTGAAGGGGCTTTCAAGATCGTGATCTTCGTTTCCTACATCGCACTCGTTTCGCTGATGCCCGACATCCGCCGCACCTTCGAATATCACGGCGCCGAGCACAAAAGCATTGCCTGCTATGAAAGCGGCGAGGAGCTGACACCCGAAAACGCAAAGAAGCATACGCGCTTTCACCCGCGTTGCGGTACAAGCTTCATGTTTGTGATGATCTTCATCGGTATCGTCATCGGATTTTTTATCAAGACCGACATTGTCTGGCTTCGTTCCTGCATCAAGATCCTGCTTTTGCCGCTCGTGATGGGGCTCGGCTACGAATTCATTATGTACGCCGGCAAGCATCAGAATTTCATTGTACGCGCCTTATCGGCACCGGGTCTTCTCATGCAAAGACTCACAACGCGCGAGCCGGATGAGCAACAGCTTGAGATCGCCATCACCGCGCTGAAAATGGCAATGCCGGAGGAGTTCAAGGACTTTGATTCCTCGCATCTTACGGTCAAGGACCTCGATGCGGGCACAACCGTAGCACCTGCCGCGCCGTCAAATGAAGATGTGCCGGATCAAACCAACGATGCGGCAAACGACGGATCCGCCGCGACCGCCGCCGAACCCGCCGCGTCCGCCGCCGAATCCGCCGCGACGTTCCTCGCGGGGCTTGGGCTGGGACTCGTTGACACGCACGGTGCGCCCGTCAAGTTCGTGTCCGTTAAGGGCATCGATAGCGGCCTGAGCCTGAGCGGCATCGGGCATCGTAACGAAGCCGAAT
>JAZLAP010000056.1:0-15505 GCA_045613265.1 Eubacteriales bacterium
GTCATCGAGGGGTGTGCAAGCATTGACGAATCCACGGTTACAGGCGAGTCGCTTCCGGTAACCAAAGCCATCGGTGATCGCGTGATCGGTGCCACCGTCAACCGCGACGGCATTCTGCGATTCCGTGTAACCGCCGTAGGCGATGACACCGTGCTTTCGGGCATTATCCGCCTCGTCCGCGAGGCAACGGCATCCGCAGCCCCCATTGCAAGACTTGCTGACCGCGTGGCGGGCATTTTCGTACCGATCGTGATGGCGATCGCGGCGTTGACCTTCCTTTCGTGGCTGTTGATCGGCGATATTGCCATTGCCGTCGGACGGGCTACCGCCGTTCTCGTCATATCCTGCCCCTGTGCACTCGGACTTGCAACCCCCACCGCCATTACCGTCGGGATCGGAACGGGTGCTCGGCGCGGCGTTCTCTACAAAAACGCCGAATCGCTCCAGATTCTCTCCGGGATCACGGTTGCCGTGCTGGATAAGACGGGCACCGTCACCGAGGGCGCTCCCGCCGTTACCGACCTTTCTCCCGCAAGCGGCGAATCCGAGGAAACGCTCCTGCAGATCGCCGCAACCCTGGAAAGCAACGCGAAAACGCATCCGCTTGCCGCCGCGATCCTCGACTATGCCGCTACACGCGGCATATTGCCAAAGGAGAGTCGCGACTTTGCCTCTGTTCTCGGGCGCGGCATAACGGCGACGGTAGACGGTGTTCCCTGCCTTGGGGGCAACCGTTGTCTTTTTTCCGAAAAGCAGATCGCGCTCCCCGTCAGCGAAGAAGAGGAAAGTCGTCTTTCGCATATGGGAAAAACGCTTCTCTATTTTGCAAAAAGCGGCGTTTTCCTCGGCTGTATTGCGCTGACCGACGAGCCGAAGCCCGACAGTAAAGAGGCGCTGGCAGCACTCGGCTCGCTTGGCATCCGTACCGTTATGCTCACAGGCGATCATCCGCACACCGCCGCTGCCGTTGCCGCAAGGATCGGTATATCCGAAGCCGATGTCGTAGCGGGCGTAACGCCTGCCGAAAAGGAAGCGTTCGTTGCCGATCTCCGCAAGCATGGCAACTGTGTTCTGATGATCGGTGACGGCGTGAACGATGCGCCCGCACTCGCGCGTGCCGACGTGTCGATGGCGATCGGATGCGGCACCGATATTGCGATCGAGGCAGCCGACATTGTACTCACCGGCAACCGCATCGGTGATGCCGTTGCCGCCATACGGCTTGCGCGCGCCACGATGCGGAATATCAAGCAAAATCTGTTCTGGGCATTTTTCTATAACGCCGTCTGCATCCCGCTTGCCGCAGGTGTACTCGTGCCTTTCGGCATAACACTGTCCCCCGCGATCGCTGCCGCCGCCATGAGCGCAAGCTCACTCTTCGTGGTAACAAACGCACTCCGTCTCCGCTTCTTTTTTAAATCAAAAAACAAAAAGCACGCATGTACCTCCACCACATGCGAAGCAATATCAGCGAAAGGAAAACAAACAATGGAACACGTACTGAGGATCGAAGGCATGATGTGTCCGCGCTGCGTGGCACACGTCAAAAAGGCGCTCTCTGCCGTCAACGGCGTTACCGCCGTTGAGGTCAGCCTTGAAAACGGCACTGCGACCGTCACGGGCGGCGATGCTGCCGCGCTGATAGCCGCCGTCACCGAAGCAGGCTACACGGTGAAGGAATAATATGCGATATCTTTTAACGAAAGAGTTCCTCTTTCCTTTTCTCCGCATGTGACGAGCACTCCGTGAATCGCCTCTACCATCCGATTTCGGCAAAGAGCCGAACTTCGACACGTATTTCAAGACGCATCATTTAACGTAACAGCACCCCGACAGATTTCCGTCTGTCGGGGTGCTGTTTGCAGAGGACGCAAGAACAGATATATTACTTGTTCAGGATAGATATATCACTTGTTTAGGATCATAACCTCTGTCTTTTCCCAATTTTCGTCGAGGACAAGAAACTCGGCATCGTAGCCGACGGCGATTCGCCCCTTCTTGATTCCCATCATGGCAGCAGGTGTTTCACTTGCCATACGGAAGGCATCGCGCGGCGGAATACCGAAGGCGATCGCCTGACGAACGCAGCGATAAAGCGACGAGGTGCTTCCCGCAAGTGTTCCGTCGGGGAGGCGCGCCTCTCCGTCCTTAACGATGACGTCCATACCGCCACTCGTGTAGTGTCCATCGGCAAGAAGAGCGGGACGGACGGCATCCGAAATCAGGATCATACGTTCGGGTCCGAACAGGCGATAGGTCATGCGAACGACCGAGGGATGGATATGCGTACCGTCCGAAATCAGTTGAACGTAAGCACCGCTGTCATACGCCGCACCCAAGACCGACGGCTCGCGGTGATGAAGCCCCGGCATCGCGTTGAAAAGGTGTGTAACGCATTTTGCGCCTGAGGCAAATGCCTGCATCGCGGTCTCGTACTTTGCCTCGGTATGTCCGACAACGCAAAGAAGACGCGTCTTCTTGATATACTCCTCCGCACCTTCCAGCTCGGGAGCCAGCGTGATCAGCTTGACAGGCTCTACGTCTTCAAAATCCGAAATGTCGGGAAGCTTAATGAAATCGGGATTCTGCGCGCCGCGGTAACGGTAACACACATAAGGTCCTTCGAGGTGATAGCCTGCAATGTTCGCGCCATCTGCAGTTTCGGGGATCTCGGAGAAGGCAGCTCTGAGCGTATCAACGCCGAGTGTCGTACTGGTGGGATACCACGAGGTCGTACCGTGCTCGGCAAAATAGCGCGACATTTCCACCTGTGCTTCCCTGCCGTCGTTACTCTCCATACCCATGCAACCGTGGCAATGGACGTCAACGAGTCCGGGGACGAGCATTTTACCTTCCAGATCGATGACACGCTCCGGCGGATTTTCCACACGGGATGCAATAACGGCAATTTTTCCGTTCTCGATCAGAAGGGAACATATCTCGTTCTCGACAAGGGCATTTTTAATAAGGATTCGTTCGGATTTTTTGGCAAAGATCATGATGTGCTTCCTTTCTCACTCGGCGGGTACCCCGCCCATTTTTTATATGCTGCACTGAAATAATTCTGAGTTTTGAAGCCGATCGCCGCCGCCGCCTCCTTGACGGTATAGCCAAGCGACAGAAGCCGATCCGCCTCGCGCATACGAAGTATGTTATAATATGCCGCCGCACCATAGCCCGTAAAGCGATGAACGGTCTTCTCCATCGTCGGAATGCTCATATGCGCAAGCGTTGCCAGATCCGCCACCGACAGCTTTTCGGACAGATGCTTTTCCATCACGGTAAGCACCGCCTTGAAATTTACGGCACCGCGCCCGCTGTATACGGGGCTATGTCCGTCCTTGCCCGCGGCAAACGGCAGAAGAAAGCACTCCAGATGCTTGACCGTTTCGGAAGCCTCGATCTCCTTCCCCGCGCGCGCCCCCGTTACGTGAACGTTGTCCAAGGTAAAGACATCCTGCGCACGCCGATAGAGCGCAAGCAGTGTCTCGACACCTGCGTCGCCAAGCGAAAGGATCCGTGTTTTCGGCAAAAATTCCGCCTGTGTGCGGAAGGAAAAGACGATGACCGAAAAGGGACTTCCGTCCGACCATAGCTTGTGAAACTCCTGTGCGGGATGCAGGATCAGGTCGCCGCGCGACAAAATAAACACGTCACTCCCCGCCGTGATTCCCGCGCGTCCCTCGGTGATCAGCACCGCCTCGGAAAAGGCGTGGCTTTCGCCGGAAAAGGTGTAGCCCGCCGCAAAATGGCGATAGGAGAAGGTATATAGCGCCGTTATGGAGAGGATCGGCGCAACAGGACATGCCTTATATTCCTTTTGCATAACAGCTCCTTTATCAGATTTTATAGATAAGTGATAAATTATTGTATAGATTTCTGTTTTCTGATATGCTACAATACCATTATACAAGAAAACCCTTGGCTTGTCAAGCACATGCCAACACTATCACAACATTGCAACAACATTGCAAAATATTGCGTTAAATTCGGAGGAACACAACATGGAAAAGCTCTATCACGCCGTCAACGCCTTTCCCGTCAACGGCAACGTTCTGTCGATCGAGCCGTACGGCGAAGGACACATCAACGAGACCTATCTTGTCACCACCACCGCACGCCGCTACATTCTGCAAAAAATGAACACAAGTATTTTTCAAAATCCCGACGGGCTGATGGAAAATATCGTGAGCGTGACCGAATTTCTGAAGGCAAAGGGGATTGAAACCCTGACCGTTATCCGAACGAAGGACGGCAAAAGCTTCCTCAAAAACGAGGCTTGCTACCGCCTTTACGACTTTATTGAGGACACCGTGACCTACCAGACCTGTCCCGACGGTGATATGTTCCGCAGAGTCGGTCAGGCGTTTGGTGAATTCCAAAATCAGCTTGCAGACTACGATGCCAAAAAGCTATGCGAGACCATTCCGCAGTTCCACGACACGAAAAAGCGTTTTTGCGATTTTCTCGCCGCATACGAGGCAAACGTCTGCAACCGTGCGAAGGACTGCATGGATGAGATCGCGTTCGTTCTCGCGCACGAAAGTACCTATGGTAAAGTCGTCGATGCTCTTGCATCGGGCGAGCTGCCACTCCGCGTGACGCACAACGACACAAAGCTCAACAACATTCTGATGGACAAGGACAGCGGCAACGCGCGTGCCGTGATCGATCTTGACACCGTTATGCCCGGCTCGCTTCTCTACGACTACGGTGACAGCATCCGCTTCGGCGCATCGACTGCCGCCGAGGACGAAACGGATCTGTCGCTCGTGCATTTTGACATTGCGCTCTTCCGTGCCTACAGCGAGGGCTACGTTGCCGCCGTCAGAGACAGCATTACCGCGAAGGAACGTGAGCTTCTCCCCTTCGGTGCCTACCTGATGACGATCGAATGCGGCATGCGTTTCCTCGGTGACTATCTCGCGGGCGACACCTATTTCAAAGCCAAGTACGCTGAGCACAACCTCGTCCGTGCGCGTACCCAGATCCGTCTTGCCAAGGAAATGGAAGAGCAGTTCCCTGCAATGGCGAAGGTCATAGACGAGATCATGGCGTAATCCGTCTCTCAAAATCTTAAATGAATTACAAGCAAAGAATGCGCGCCTTGCGCACGGACAAGGATCTGACGCAAAAGGAAGTCGGCGCGGTGATCAACAAGTCGCAGCAGGGGTATAGCCATATTGAAGAGGGGCGCGCCGAGTTAAAGATCGAAGACCTGATCAAGCTCTGCCGCTTTTACGGTGTTAGTGCAGATTATTTCATCGGCATGGAAGAATCTGCTCCATGATGTAAAGTATAGTTTACATCAAAAATCGGTCATCTCTTAGCAGAGTGACCGATTTTGTTTTTTATTCCACGCCGCACGCGCGGAGAAAGTCCCGAAATTCGCGGACATACCGCTCGCTGTCCGCCATATAGGAAAGTCCGTGCCCTGCCCCCTCAAAAAGCAGAAGTCGCTTTTTCGACGCGCACGCCTCATAGATCTCGCGGCTCATCTCGTGCGGTACGAACAGATCGCTTTCGCCGTGGATAAGCAGGATGGGAACGCGTGCCGACTTAACCGCAGAAGCGGCACTGCTTTCATTCAATGAAAAGCCGCCGAACAGCCGTGCCCCCAACCGCAAAAAAGGGAACAGAAAGAGTGGGTAGCCGTTTTGCTTCATCACCTTACGGATGATAGCGGTCGGTGACGAGAAGGGGCAGTCGGCAACGATCGCCGCAACCGTCGGCGGAAGCGGCAATGCCGATGCCGTAAGGACGGTGGATGCCCCCATCGAAACACCCGAAAGATAGATGCGGCTTTTGGGGAAGCGGCGAGCGGCGTAGGCTGCCCAGACGAGGCAATCCTCGCTTTCGCGGATGCCGAAGGTGATGCTGTGCCCCTCGCTCCTTCCATGTGCACGCTGGTCGACCAGCAGAATATTGTGACCGCTTTCGCGTGCAAGCTTATGCCCTCCGCAAAAATCGCGGATCGCGTTGCCTCGATAGCCGTGCATAAGGATAGCGAGCGGTGCGCCGTCACGCGCGTGATAATAACGTCCGTACAGGCGTTTGCCGTCGTGCGCGGTGACCGAGACCTCTTCAAACGGAATTTGAAGAAGCTCCGCGATCAGGCGATCGGTCAGGGGCTTATGTGCTTTATATTGCTCGCCGCCCGGCATTTTGAGCGTACCGCCGCGCTTTTTCTTTGATTGATAAAAGGTCAGGCGATAGGTAATATAGGTAACCGCAAAAAGCAAGAGCAACGCTCCCGCAAGCATCGGCAATATGATTTTCATTCGATCCCTTCTTTCTATCTCCTATTATATCCTTTTTTCGTTTTTCTGTCAAGCAACAAGTGCTTTTTTCTTGACAAATCTTCGGATATCCTATATAATGGTCTCACAATGCTTTTATACAAAGGAAAAAAACGATGATCTTTACACCTGCCGATGTATGCGACCTTGCGCGCATCGAAGAGATCTACGCCGAGGCGCGTGCCTATATGAAGGAAACGGGAAACGCCGATCAATGGGGCAAGCACTATCCCGAAACCGCACAGATCCTGTCCGACATCGCGGAAAATGCGCTCTGTACCTTGCGGATCGACAACGAGATCGCCGCCGTTTTTTACTTCCGTATCGGGAATGACGCTTGCTATGCGGACATTGACGGCGCGTGGCTGAATGAGGAGCCCTACGCCGTCATCCATCGCGTGGCGGTATCCGATCGCTTCCGCGGTCAAGGACTTTCGCGTGCGATCTTCGACGATTGCTACGCACGCTTCCCGAACCTCAAAATCGACACGCATGAAAAGAATATCCCCATGCAAAGAACGCTTGAAAAGAACGGCTTTCGCCGTTGCGGCATCGTGCGGATCGAAAACGGTGAGACACGCATCGCCTATCAACGGGCAGAATGAAGGAGACTTGCCATGCAGTATTTTTGCGACATAAACGTCGGAGACATCAAGATCATGCTGAAGAAAAAGCATGCAGACGGACTTGTCTTTCATAATCCGTCACGGTATACGTCGGGCTTCGTCTGCTTTCTTTCGGGCGAAGGAGTGCTTGATGTCAAAGGTGTCGGGCGTTTTCCGATCACAGAGGGAAGCTTTTTTCGCTACGAAGCGAAGGATGCCTACACACTCAGCGTTTCTACGGCCTGCTCTTATTTTGTCAGCGAGATCGAGATCGAGGTCAGCGATGAAAACGCCTTTCCGCGTTATTCGATCTGCACGAAGGAAGAGCTTGCTCTGATGGAGAAGATATACAGAACGTGGTGCGAGCAGAGTGAATACTGCTACGTGGAAACGCGCATTCTGCTTTTGCGTTTCTTTGCCGATCTGTCGAAGCGACTGCATGATGCTCCGTGCGACGATGCGGGATTCTTGTCGCTTGCCCTTTCCTATATTCACCGTCACTCCGCCGAAGCCTTCACGCTTGCCGACGTTGCCGCTGCCGCAAACGTCAGCCAGTCCTATCTCGGAAGCTGCTTCCACCGACACTACGGTGTTTCGGTAATGCAATACCGCGAAAACCTTCGCGTTGCGCGTGCCAAAACCATGCTGGAAAGCGGCGAATACCGTATCAAGGAGATCGCCGAGATTCTGGGATACTGTGACATTTATCATTTTTCGCGAAAATTCAAGCAGGCGACCGGACTCTCACCGAGTGAATACACCCATACCTGCTGAACGGCGTTTCGCGATAACAAAAGTCATTTTATACAAACGAAACCCCTAATCATACATTGCAGCCGGCGCGTAATTGCTTTATAATATTATGTAAAATGAAAGGAGTCGCTTATGACAACGTTACGTTTTACAGACTACCCACTCTCTGCCGCGCCGCTCGGAAACGACAGTTCTCTGCCCGACATTCATGTAAACGGTTATATCCGTGCGCATATCGCCGTCAGCGATAAGATCTCCGGCGAGGATGGAAAATATATCGGCAAGGGTATGATCTCTACCCTCCTGCCGTACAAGATCACCGACGGCTACAGCCGCGACCGCAGAATGCGCCGTATGAACGCCGCCGTTCTCGAAAACGAGCATATCCGCGCAACATTTTTCCCGGAGCTTGGCGGCAGGCTCTGGTCGCTTTACGACAAAAAGCGCGACCGCGAGCTCCTGTACAGGAACGACGTATTTCAGCCTGCCAATCTTGCCCTGCGTAACGCGTGGTTTTCGGGCGGTGTCGAATGGAATGTGGGCATCAAGGGACACAATCCCCTCACCTGCTCACCGCTTTTTGCGCAAAGAGCCGTCAATCAAAAGGGCGAGCCGATCCTCCGCATGTACGAGCTTGAGCGGATACGCGGTGTCGTATACGTAATCGAAGCCGCATTGCAAAAGGATGCGCTGATTATGAATATCACGATTGAGAACACCGCCGACACCGACACCTATATGTATTGGTGGTCGAATATCGCCGTTCCCGAAACACCCGCAACACGTGTCATCACACCCGCAAGCGAGGCGTTCTACTGCGCCTATACCGACGGCAAATATTTTCTTGACAAAGCAGACATGCCCTGCATCGAGGGGAAGGATATCACCTACGCCGCCAATTCGCGGCGCTCGCGCGACTTCTTTTTCAACATTCCCGAAAACGAAAAAAAGTGGATCGCCGCCATTGACGGAGACGGACACGGACTTTTACAGCTCTCGGATCCGATTCTGAAGGGCAGAAAGCTATTCGTCTGGGGACAACACACGGGCGGAAGAAACTGGGGTCAATGGCTGACCGAAAACGCCGGCAGCTATATTGAAATACAGGCAGGGCTTCTCAAAACCCAGCTTGAGCATTTCGTGATGAAAAAGCAAAGTGTCATAAGCTTCCGCGAATGCTACTGTGCGATCGATGCCGATCCTTCGGTGATCCACGGCGATTTTTTTCGCGCCGCCGACGCTATCCTACCCAACGTCGAAGAGCGCATGCCGCTCCTCGATCCCTCTCTGTTCGACCTTGCCAAAGTCGATGCGCCGAGCCTTTACGGATCGGGATGGGGCGCACTTGAGGAAAAGCTTCGCCAAAGACCGATCAGTGCGCTTTGCCAATTTCCCGTAGACAGCATGGGCGACGCAGAAGCGGATTTTCTGGCGCTTCTTGACGGAAAGCCTCTCCCGTCGCACGATGCGGATACGCCGATCAAGAGCTATGTTGTGGGCAAGCCGTGGATCGCACTGCTTGAAAAGCATCCGCAGAACGACTGGTACTATTATAATCTGCTCGGCGTCCTGCGCTACGCCGACGGCGATATCGACGGCGCAAAAGCTTGCTTTGAAGCATCGCTCACGGCATGCGAAAACGCATGGGCGCGGCGCAATCTTGCGCAGATACAGAAGAACATCCTCGGCGATCTTGCCACCGCTGCCGACAACATGCTGCTTGCGGCGGCAAGGCTTCCGCACTACCTGCCGCTTGCCGTGGAATGTCTGCAAACGCTTTTAAAGGCGGAACGATACGATACGTTCTTGTCCTTTCACCAAACGCTCCCCGCATCGGTACGTGAGCACGGACGGATCCGTATGCTGCTCGGCGACTGCTATGCGCGGATGGGAAAGACCGACGAGGCGCGCGCATTGGTTACCGAGGACCTCGTCGTGCCCGACATTATGGAGGGCGAATATGCGCTTTCTCACATATGGATACGGATCTACCGACAGGTTCTCGCAAAGGAACGCAGTGTTGCCGAGGAGAGCCTGACCGATGACGAGGTGCTTTCGATATATCCGATCCCCGCAAGCCTTGATTTCAGAATGCATTGAGGATACGAACATGCAAAATCACAACAGATATGAGCTTGAATGCAACGCCCTTCTTCCCCTCTCCACACGTTACGCGGACGGCAAATGCGACATTTTGCCGTGGAACAGGCGCTACAGGCTCGACAGTGCGCCCTTTCTCTCCTCGATCCTTTCGGGCGAAGAAGAGCTGCTCGCCGCCCCCATGCGCCTTGTCGGTATCGAAAACGGCAAGGAGCTGATCGTCACGGACGTAAAAAGCCAGTTCATCCACGGCTTTGAAGAAGGGAAAGAGGTCAAAGCGTGCCAGTATATGCAAAGTGCGCGCTTCGTGTTCAATACCACACTGACGACAGAATACGACGGCATGATGGATTGGCACCTGACGGTCGCTACGCAGGGACGCTCGGTTGCGCAATTTTTCGGACTTGCGGAAAGCGATACGGCGCCGCGTGAGCTTACCCGTCTCCGGCTTGAAATTCCATTGAAAAGGCACGCGGCGATCTCCTATCAGTACGCGCCGCAGGCAGAGGCGTTAATCGACGGTGCTATCCCCGACACGTCGCCCGCACTCTACGCCGCAGGCGCGATCCCGACGAAAAGCCTTTCCCTGCCCTTTATCCATCAGCTTTTCGTCGGCAACGATCGGAAGGGCTTTTCGGTCTTCTTCGAATCGGATCAAGACTGGGAAATCGAGGACGAGCATCGTGCCATCGAATGTATCACCGAAAAGGATGCGGTCGTGATCCGCATTCACCTGCTTGACTGTGAGCCGTACGTCTGGCGTGATAAGGGCGAGGACGGGGGAATCGGACTTATGCCCCTTTCCTTCCGCATCGGCATGCAGGTAACCCCGATCAAGCCCTTCCCGAAGAACCCCTACGAAGAGCATAACATGCACATCGACTGCTTCAAAAAGATCCTGCAGCCGTATGAGGAATTTCTGTTTTCCCCCTTTGAAGACTCGGCAGAGACCGCCATTGACCGCATGGCACGACTCGGTGTGAATACGCTGTACATCCATGAAAAATGGAACGATATACAAAATTCCCCCTTTTTAACAAGCGACACCGCCGCGCGCCTTAAGCGCATTGTAAGCGAGGCACACAAGCGCGGCATGAAGGTCATTCCGTATTTCGGCTACGAAATGTCCACGTTGTCACCCATATATGCCGAAAAAGCAGAAGAATTTCTCTGCAGTGACGTTGTCTGGCACTGGTATCGCTTTCCTTGGCAGAGAGCGCCGCAGGTCTGCCAGAACAGCGGCTGGCAAGACGTGTTTGTCGAAAACGTGGAGCGACTGATGGATGAATTCGGCTTTGACGGTCTTTATCTCGACTCAATCTACCCAACGCGCGCCTGCCGCAACGAAAAGCACGGATGCGGATATCGGGATCATAACGGCGTTTTGCATCCTACCTATCCCGTATTTGCCGTCAGAAATCTGATGAAGCGGCTCTGTGCCATTGTCGAAAAGCGAAGCGGCAGGATCTGCTCGCACACCTTCGGCGTGTTCCCCGTTACCACCATGGCGTTTTCACACGTGATGTGGGAGGGCGAATCACTCCAGACGCTTCTGATGAAGGGAGCGCTCAACAGTGTTCCCGAAGCACACTACAGAGCCGTCTACACGGGAAGAAACCTTGGCATACCTGTGAACATGCTCTGCTACTCGAATCCGCCCGCCTGGACATTCCGTGAAGCAATGGCAAACACGCTCCCCTTCGGCATTATCCCGAAGCCTGTCGATACAGGTGAGCCGCTCGAGGACGTGAGCCGACTTTGGAAGATCCTTGACGCTTTTGACATTGAGCATGCGGTGTTCAAGCCTTATTTTGAAAGCAACATTTTGCTCTCCACCGAGGACGTGCGCCTCAGCTGTTATGAGACCGAGGATGCGCTTCTTTGCCTCGCCGCCAACATGAAGCGAGAGCCGCGGAAAGGTGTCACGGTTACGCTTCCCAACACGGCAAAGAATGTCGTCGATGCTGAAAGCGGCAGTGTGCTGACCGAGAATGCCGACAGGATCACTCTTGACTTCGATAGCTTTGATTATAAAATTTTAAGGATCCTAAAATGAGCAACAAGGGCATTGGTGTAGCAGCACCAATGCCCTTGTTGCTTATAAAAAGCGGCGCAGGTCACGCTCAAAGCTGTCCTCAAGCTCGATCAGATCCTCTGCCATACGGCGGCTTTCCTCATCGGCACCGCGGTATTCATTGAGATAACGCGACAAACTGCGAATGCCGAGCGAGCAGCCGCGATGCATGATCGAGGCGGCAGTCTCGCTGCTGTTGTTCATCGCAAGCTGCATGGCGCTTCCTGCCTTTGCCATCATAATGACGGCATGCACGGGATCCTTTTCGTGCGAGCCCAAGCGATCCAGCGCGGCGTGGCAGGCGTCTCCGATCGCAACGTGCTCCTTATTATATTCACGGATAAGCCTGCGCAGCTCCTTATCCTTCACACGCGATAGAACGAGTCCCATATTGTCGGTAGCGTTTTTACATCCCGCATTGCATTCACGAAGCAGCTTTACGGTATCACTTCTATGCATATTCTCTTCCTTTCTTTTGATCTGTGTCACGACCCGCTGACACGAGCATCTCCTCATAAAAACGTGACACAGTCTTTTAAAAGTATGTGCAAATCGGAAAAAGATATGCGTATGCCATCAAACGTGGCTTCGTAGTCGCTTCGTTTTCTCCAAAATTACGGTAAAAATCACTCACCGACCGTGACGAATACCGTTTCTTTATACCTTGACTTCACTCCGTCGGAAAATTCATAGTCGCTGATCACGTAGTTTACGTGCGATGCGTCAAAAATGACCTGCTTATACGCACAGTCGATCTTGTCATGATCCGCAAGAACAAAGCTTTCCTTCGCACGCTCAGCAAGCACGGTATCGAGCAGAATGTAAGTCTGCCCCACCGCACAAACGCTTCCGTCGCTTAACATGCAGGCCGGTGAAAAGAAAAACTTGTCCACCCAAAGGCGCATGGCGTTTTCAACCGCAAGCTCACCCCCGATCATAGCGGGCGGCTCTACCACCGTACCGCCGATCACGGTCACCGAGAGACCGTTTTCGGATAAAAAGGCGGCAAGTGCAATGTTGTTCGTGATGACGTGGATCGCCTTTTTATCAAGAAGATATTCGCCCATGTATTCGCAGGTGGTGCTACCGTCGATAAAAACGGTATCTCCGTCACAAACGTATCCTGCCGCTACGCGTGCCAATCTTTTCTTTTCGGGCTTCATTTTTTCATAACGATACGGAAGAGGAATGGAACGTCGCTTGATCGGCTCGGCACCGCCCGCCGTGCGGCGGATGCGCCCCATCTGTACGAGAATATTGAGGTCACGGTTTACGGTCGCCGTGCTGTAATGTAATTCCTTCGTCAATGCCTTCACCGTGACGAAGCCATGCTCGTCAAGCAGTGCGACAATACGGTCAAGCCGTTCCTTTCTGTACATAGTATTTCTTCTATATCCCCTTTCTTGCATTGAGAAAAAATGAGAATTTCGCAAAATGCAGAATCTATCTTGCATTTTTTTGAGAATCCGCTATAATTATATACGAATTCGGGCGGCTTGTCAAGCCCGAATGTTAAAAGTTAAAATAAGAAGCATGGCGGTTAAAAACGGATGAAGGTTCTGACACGCGGCAATATTCCGAAAAACTTTTTCATATTTGCACTCCCTCTTGTTTTGTCGGGATTGCTTTCCGATGCTTACAGCACGATCAATACCGTGATCGCCGGCTATTACATCGGTGAAACCGGTCTTGCCGCCATCGGTTCCACGGCACCCTTGATCTCGTTTTTGTCCTCGATCTTCTGGGGCTTTGGCACCGGACTTGGCGTTTATATTGCACGTCTCTTCGGCGCGGGCGAATATGAAAAGATCCGCCGTGTCATCAATGCACAGCATATCGTTGTGGGTGCCCTTGTTCTCATCATTGCAGTCCCTGCCATTATCTTTACCGTTCCCATTCTGCGCCTCTTAAAGGTTGACGAGGCAGTCATGCAGGAAGCGGCTACCTATTTTCGTATTATCATGGCAGGCTTCGTCGTGATCCGCCTCTCCAGCAACTGCGCATATCCCATGCATGCGCTCGGCATCGGCAGTTTTCCCTTCTATATGTCGCTCATTACCGCCTGCCTCACGGTCGGCGGCAACATTCTGTCGGTCGCCGTTTTCGGCATGGGCGTTGCCGGCATTGCAGGCTCGACCGTTCTTGCCGCCGCCGTCACCCTCACCTGCTACCTATTTCGCTTCCGTTACATCTTCCGCAAAATGAAGCTACCGAAGACGCGCGGCTTCTCGCTCCGTGAGATGAAAGAGAGCTTCCCGTATGCGCTCCCCACCACGGTACAGCAGATGATGATGTATTTTGCAACGCTCGCGCTTTCGCCGACCGTCAACGTGCTCGGCGGCGCCGCCTCTGCGGCGTATACCGTCGTCGTACGCATTTACGATCTGAATGCACAGGTCTATCAGAACTCCGCTCGTGCCGTCGGAAGCTATACGGCGCAAAGCATGGGCGAAGGACGTCCCGATAAGATCAGGAAGGGGCTTTTGATCGGATTTGTGCAGGGCGTTCTGTTCCTTTTGCCCTTCCTCGGTGCCATGATGTTCTTCCCTGATTTTACGCTGTCCTTGTTCTTCAAGGAGGATGCCTCGCCCGAAGCGATCACCTACGCGCGGGATTTCATTTTGATCTTTCTCCCGTTCGTCGTATTCAATCTCATCAATAACCTTTTCCACAACCTCTATCGCGGTGTCAAAAGGATGTCCCTTCTCATCTTTTCCACGGGAAGCGCCGCATGTGTTCGTATTCTCGTTGGTGTTGTGCTTGCGGCCACCTACGGCATGCACGGTTTCTATATCGCGTGGGCTGCCTCGTGGATCTACGAAGCACTCCTTTCGATCGTCATATACTTGACGGGCATCTGGAAGCCACGCGAGGCAAGTCGGTTGCAAGGATAGCTCCTGCCGTTTTTCATATAAAAACAGAGAATAAACAAAGCAGAATGTAATCCGTGGTTTACATCCTGCTTTGTTTTATTTCTTTTTGGTGAATAGCTTTTTCAACTTTTCGAGAAAGTCAAATTGCGTTTCGTTGTTCTTTTCGGAGCAAGTGTCTCCAAACTTACGGAGCAGATCCTTTTGCTCATCGGTCAGCTTTTTCGGCACCTCAACATTAACCGTAACGTACAGATTTCCGTTGCGGCGACCGCGTATGCCCGTAACGCCGCGCCCCGAAAGCGTAAAGCGTGTACCCGTCTGCGTTCCCTCGGGGATCGTGTACTTCTCGGTACCGTTCAAGGTCGGGATTTCGATCTCAGCCCCCAGAGCCGCCTCAACGAAGGTGACGGGAACGTCGCAGTAAATATCGCTGCCGTTGCGCTGGAAAACGGAGTGGTTACGAACGGCGATCTCAATGATAAGGTCGCCTGCTGGGCCGCCGTTGCGCCCCGCATCACCCTGACCCGTACAGGCGATACGGCTACCCGTATCGACACCGGCGGGAATCGTGACCGTCAGCTCTTTTTTCACACGGACGTAGCCCGTACTGCGACAATTTTTACAGGGATTCTTGATCCCTCTTCAGCATAAATTCTATATCGATTGGCTGACAGAGTTGAAACATTAAAGACTCGTGCTGACAGTGAGTTTGTGTTTGATAAGTTTGTTGCTTTAAAAAGAGCTTGCAACAACACGTTTGATGCAATGATACCAAGAATTGCAATGAGTGGAGTGATTACG
>JAZLAP010000057.1:0-9622 GCA_045613265.1 Eubacteriales bacterium
CGCGATATTCCGATGGCAGACGGGGGAAACGAAGAAAATCGTCACGGTATTATTGTGGCAGAAAACGAGCTTGCGAAGGCATATGGTATCGTTACTGCTGAGACGATATGGTCTGCGAGGAAAAAGTGTCCCATACTCACCGTCGTAGAACCGCATCACAGTGAATACGTGCGCTTTTCTCGTGCCGTTTCCGAAATTTATCGCCGTTTTACCGATTGCGTGGAGCCATTCGGCATTGACGAATCCTGGCTGGACGTAACGGGAAGCACAAGGCTTTTCGGAGACGGTGTTACGATTGCGGAAAAAATACGAGATGCAGTCAAAAAAGAGATCGGGATCACGGTGTCGATCGGCGTTTCCTTTAACAAAGTATTTGCCAAGCTTGGCAGTGACTACAAAAAACCGGATGCGGTTACGGTGATAAACGAGGAGAATTACAAAGACATCGTCTTTCCTCTTCCTGTGGATTCGATGATATTCGTAGGAAAAAAGACGGCAGATGATTTGAAACGCTTCAATATCCATACACTTGGCGAGCTTGCCGCGGCGAGCCGTCCGTTTCTTGTTTCGCGTTTTGGAAAGCACGGCGGAATCATACACGATTACGCAAACGGAATGGACACGTCCCCCGTGGCATCCATTTATGAGGATCCTGCACCGCCTAAAAGCGTCGGAAACGGTATGACCTTCAGACATGACCTTATCACGTCTGACGAAATTCACATCGGCTTGCTCGCTCTCTCTGAAGAGATCGCAGAGCGACTGCGTCACCACGGACTTTGCGCCGCCGCAATTTCCGTGACGGTAAAGGGGGTGGATCTCAAAACCGTGTCACGACAAATGCAGATTTCTCCCGCTACCGCCATCGGCAGAGAAATAGAAAAATATGCATATCGTCTTTTGCTTGATGTATGGAGCATCGGAAAGCCGATCCGTGCTTTAACGGTTACAGCGCAGGAGATCATCGAAAAGGAAAACGTGACGGAGCAGATATCCTTCTTCGACTGCGGTGAAAGCAAGCGAAAGAAAATCGGGAAAATAGAAGAGGCGGTAGACGGAATTCGCCAAAAATACGGTCGATCGGCGCTGATCCGAGGGAGTGTTATAGGCAACGATCTTGGCATCGACACAGGAACGCCCAAGCAGGCTAAGAAGAAAAAATAAGGGGCAAACGCATACGGCGCGAGAAGAGCGACAGCAGACAAAACCGATCAAATTTGAAAAAGGTAGATCTTCTGCCTTTTTCTTTTTAGCGATTTAAGTTTCAAAAAAGCAAAGGGAGAGGTCTCGAAACCTCTCCCTTTGCTTTTGACAATCAAACAGCGACAGTCGCTTGGTGCCGGTGGCGGGGGTCGAACCCGCACGGTATCGCTACCACCGGATTTTGAGTCCGGCACGTCTGCCAATTCCATCACACCGGCGATGAAACACACGTATTATAGCACGCTTTTGGCAAAAAATCAAGTCTTTTTTCAAAAAAGACTTTTGAAAAATTGCAGAATTAAGAAATATATGTGCCATTCTGCAAAAAAACTTGACTTTTTTTGTGATTTTACTTGAAAAATATACTGCACATATAGTATAATATTATATTAGTATTCAATGTTGGCGGAAAGGCGGAAAACCAATGACTTCCGAGGAAATTCTGAACGAAAATCTTCTGACAGAAAATCGCCGTATTCCTGCGCTTTTTGAGCGCCGTATCGGTCACGTGGCAGAAGTGGTAGATCTGATGTTTTCGCCTAAAGATGTCGCACGCGAGGATTTGCCCGGTATTCTTGCCGACGTCGGGCAAAGGTATGTGCGGTTCGTTGCTGCCAGTGCTCCCGATTTTTCCGATCTGCCTTTCCAAAACCGCGACAAGGCAAAAGATACCTTTCGTATGCTTTCGGAGCAGGATGCGGCATATTTCGCACTCCTTGTTTCGAAAAAGCTGAAAGAGCAAAAGCTTTCTTTGTTTTCCGCAACGCCTTTTACGCCCACGGATACGTTCTTTGTCGCATACGTGGAAAACGCACTTTCCAACACAGCTTTTTCTGCTTTCCGCGATCGGTATACGGGCGCTGTACCTTTGTATCTGGATAGTGTGCGGGAAGCGGTGAATGCTGTTTCGGCAGGACGTGCGGCACTTGCAATCATACCCGTCTCCGGTGTTGCAGGCGAGCTTTCGCTTTCTTCTCTCCGTTACGTGGAGGATAGGGAGCTGTCGTTTTGTGCGGCGTATGCGTCGGAGGATGATGAGAGTGTCCGATTCGCATTTGTGTCAAAATCTCCGCTCTCCATGATATTTCCGGCAACAAGGATGACTTGCCGACTGATTCCTTCTTCTGATTTTTCCGCAGGATCGGTTCTGCGCGCAGCATCGATGCTCGGCATGACACCGCTGGGCTTCGATACCGATCGCCATTCCGCACACGGTAACCGCGGCTTTTTCTTGACGCTTTCGCTTGATGGCACTTTGCCGGATGCCTTTATTGCGTATGCTTATCTGTTTACTGCATCCTGTACGCTTTACGGCGTATATGGAATGGTTTAAACTACATGAACAAAATACTGTAACCGTAGAAAGGATATCAATCAAATATTATGATGAAGGAATTTACTTATAAGACACGCGGTGTTTGTGCGCGGCAGATCAACCTTGTATTAGATGAGGAAAAAATCGTCAAGGTTGAATTTGTCGGTGGGTGTGCCGGAAACACTCAAGGCATCGCCGCACTGGTTGTCGGCATGAACGTTGCGGATGCCGTAGAGCGCTTGTCGGGAATTCGGTGCGGAGCAAAAAGCACGTCCTGTCCCGATCAGCTTGCGCACGCCTTGGCAGATGCTTTTTCGCAGATTTAACCTTTTTCAATTATCGCTTTGAATTTTTAGCTACCACTTTAAAATTATTATATTGTTACCACGGAGATACCGAGAATGGAGAAAAAAGTGAATTTCAAACAAGAATATGAAACATGGCTGAATAGTCCCGTACTGTCCGAAGAAGAAAAGAACGAGCTGTCTCTTATGGCAGAAGATTTGTCTCAAATCGAGCTTGCTTTCGGCTCTGTCCTTGAATTTGGCACAGCAGGACTTCGCGCAAAAATGGGACTCGGTATCGGAGCAATGAATACCTATACCGTCGCACAGGCAACACAAGGAATCGCTGAGCTTATCAAAACCGAGAAAGGTGAGATGCGCGGTGTTGCGATCGCGTATGACAGCCGTAACAATTCCGAACTGTTTGCGAGGGTGTCTGCTGAGGTACTCGCCGCCAACGGCATTCGCGTTTATATCTTTGACGGCGTTCGTCCTACCCCCGAGCTTTCCTTCGCCGTCCGCACGTGCGGCTGTATCGCGGGGATCAACATCACGGCATCACATAACCCCAAGGAATATAACGGCTATAAAGCTTATTGGGAGGATGGTGCACAGATTTCACCCGAGCAGGCAACCGTTGTTTCCTCTTTTATCGCTGAAATTGACGTACTGAACGGTGCAAAGCGCATGAAATTTGAGCAAGCCGTTTCGGAAGGCAGAATCATTTTGCTCGGCGAGGACTTTGACGAAACCTATATGAATGCCGTTTTGAAAACGGCGATCAATCCGGACGCCGTTAAAGCGGTTGCCGACAACCTGAAGATTGTATATACGCCTCTTCACGGCGCAGGACACGTTTTGGTCCCTGCTGTCTTGTCGCGCATTGGACTTCGACATTTGTATGTCGTTCCGGAGCAAATGATTCTCGATGGAAACTTTCCGACCGTCAAAAAGCCAAATCCCGAATACCCGGATGTTTTTACCCTTGGTATCGGCATTGCCGATACGGTGGGCAGCGATCTCGTGATCGCCACCGACCCCGACTCCGACCGTGTCGGCGTAATGTGCCGCGACGGCGACGGTGGCTTCCAAACCATCACCGGTAATCAGATGGGCGCACTCCTTCTGGATTATGTGATTACAGCGAAACGCGAGCAAGGAAGATTGTCTGCGTCGGATTACGCGGTTAAATCCATCGTCTCAAGCGATATGGCATACCGTATTGCCGAGATGCAGGGAGTTGTACTGCACGACGTCCTGACAGGCTTCAAATTTATCGGCGAGGTGATCAAACGGTACGAGGAAGAAGGAAAAGCCGGTGAGTTTCTGCTCGGCTTCGAGGAGAGCTACGGTTACTTATTCGGCAGTTATGCGCGCGACAAGGATGCCGTGGGAGCAACGATGATGATCGTCGAAATGACTGCCTTTTACCGCGCAAAGGGCATGACGCTTCTCGCTGCACTTGATGCGCTGTATGAGAAATACGGTTATTACGGCGAACAAATGATCGACATTTATATGGAAGGTCTGGATGGCATTGAAAAGCGCAAGAATCTGATGAAGGGACTGCGCGAGGTGCCCCCGGTATCCTTTGGCGGTTATAACGTCGTGAAGATCGGTGACTACAAGGAGGGCGTGTTCACCACGGTAAAGACCGGCGAAACCGAGCCTACGGGTCTTGTGAAAAGCGATGTTCTTTATTATACCCTTGAAAATGGGGATAAGATCATCGTTCGTCCTTCCGGAACGGAGCCGAAGGTGAAGATCTACGTTCTTGCGCATGCAAACGACAAAGAAACCTTGGAAAAGAAGATTGCCGCTTACGCGGAAGAAGGGAAGAAACGCTGTTCCGTATAATGGAACACGAACAAAAAGCCGTGACAGAAAGACAGAAGTATACGAGAAATTTTTCGATCATTGCACACATTGACCACGGTAAATCTACGCTTGCCGACCGTTTGCTTGAAAAAACGAGCACGGTTGCTGTCCGCGATATGGAAGCGCAGCTTCTTGACAACATGGATCTTGAACGCGAACGCGGCATCACCATCAAAGCGCGGGCAGTTCATATGGTGTACCGTGCCTCTGACGGAAAGGAATATTATTACAATTTGATCGATACTCCGGGACACGTTGACTTTGGCTATGAGGTTTCGCGTTCGTTGAATGCGTGCGAGGGTGCCTTGCTTGTTGTTGATGCTACGCAGGGTGTTGAAGCGCAGACCTTGGCGAATGCCTATCTTGCCATCGACAACAATCTTGAAATCATTCCCGTAATCAACAAGGTCGATCTTCCGTCTGCGGACATTGAACGCTCACGCAAGGAAATCGAGGATGTGATCGGCATTCCTGCCGAGGATTGTCCTGCCGTTTCTGCAAAAATGGGCATCAACATTGAAGACATCCTTGAGAAGATCATTACCGATATTCCCGCGCCGAGCGGTGATGAAAACGCGCCTTTGCGTGCTTTGATATTCGATGCGTATTACGACAGCTATCTTGGGGTTGTCGTCAACGTCCGTTTAATGGACGGTAAAATGCGTTCGGGTGACAGGATCCGTCTGATGAGCACAGGTGCCGTCTACGATATCGTTGAGGTGGGAATAATGGAGCCGTTCGGGTTAAAGAAGACCGACGAGCTTTCCGCGGGCGATGTTGGCTATATTACTGCAAGCATCAAGACCGTCGGTGATACACCGGTGGGTGACACCATTACCAATGCCGAAAACGGCGCCCCCGAAGCGCTCCCGGGCTTCCGCGAAGCGCATCCGATGGTTTATGCAGGTATCTATCCCGCTGATGGTGCCCGATACGGCGATTTGCGTGACGCACTCGAAAAGCTGCAGCTGAACGATGCCGCGTTGGTATTCGAACCGGAAACCTCGGTAGCACTCGGTTTTGGATTCCGTTGCGGATTCCTCGGACTGCTCCATATGGAGATCATCGAAGAACGTCTTGAAAGAGAATTCAATCTTGATCTGATCACGACCGCGCCCAGCGTTATTTACAAGATCAAAAAGCGCGACGGATCGATCGTCATGGTCGACAATCCTTCAAGCTTTCCGTCTCCCGACGATATCGATGTTGCATATGAGCCGATCGTCAAGGCGAGCATCATAACGCCGGCAGATTATATTGGCGGTATTATGGATCTGTGCCAGAGCCGCCGCGGCGACTTTAAGGATATGAAATATATAGATACCGAGCGTGTGGAGCTGCATTACCTTTTGCCTTTGAACGAAATTATTTATGATTTCTTTGATGCGCTGAAGAGTCGTACCAAGGGATACGCTTCGTTGGATTATGAATTTGCCGATTACGTTCCTTCGAAGCTTGTGAAGCTCGATTTTCTCCTTAACGGAGACATCGTGGATGCACTTTCCTTCATTGTTTTTGAGGAACGCGCATACTCGCGTGCACGTACGATTGCAGAGCGTTTGAAGGAGAACATTCCGCGTGCACTTTTCGAAATTCCGATCCAGGCAGCGATCGGCTCCAAGGTGATTGCCCGCGAGACCGTAAAAGCGATGCGTAAGGACGTTCTCGCAAAATGCTACGGCGGCGACGTAACACGTAAAAAGAAGCTTCTGGAAAAGCAAAAGGAAGGCAAAAAGAAGATGCGCAAGCTCGGATCGGTCGAGGTGACACCCGAAGCATTTATGGCGGTATTGAAGCTTGATGAAGATAACTGATACGTCATACGGGATATATATCCACATACCGTTTTGCCTGAAAAAATGTCTTTACTGTGATTTTTGTTCCTTTTCCGATTGGGACGATGCGATGCGGACGGCGTATATCGATGCTGTGAAGCGTGAGATTATGGAAGCACCGTTGCCAAAGAAGGGCACTGCCGTTTCTGTTTTCTTCGGTGGCGGCACGCCATCGCTTCTTTCTCTATCGGAATTCGAAGGACTGTATTCGCATATATTGAAAAAATTCGCTTTAAAAAACGGGGCAGAGATCACCATTGAAGCCAATCCCGCATCAGCATCGCGCGAAAAGCTCGCGGCTTTTCGCGCGATGGGGGTCAATCGCTTGAGCGTTGGCATACAAAGCCTGAACGATGCAGAGCTGAAAACGCTCGGTCGTGTTCATACGGCAAAAGAGGCAATCTCTTTCGTTTCCGATGCGCGCGAAGCGGGCTTTGACAACCTGAATATCGATCTTATGTATGCCGTTCCCGGACAGACTGTGACTTCCTTTTCCGAAACACTAAGAGCAGCACTCACTCTTTCGCCGGAGCATATTTCAGCTTACGGTTTGATTTTGGAGGAGGGGACTGCGTTTTATCGGAACCGGCAAAGCTATCGGTTCGTTGATGAGGATACCGAAGCGGACATGTACACCCATTTGATCGAGCAATTATCTTCTGCCGGATATCATCACTACGAAATCAGCAATTATGCAATGCCCGGACATGAATGCATTCATAATCTCGGATACTGGCAAAGTCGTCCGTATCTTGGTTTCGGCGTTTCTGCTTTTTCCTGCATTGATGGCAAGCGTTACGGAAACACGCGCGACCTTGCAGCATACATCGCCGCCCCCGCAAACGCCATATGTGAGGTTGAATTGCTTACGCCCGACAATGCGGAGCAGGACTATGTCATGCTTGCCCTGCGCACTGCATACGGTATTCGGGAAAGTCAATTCAAACAAATGTTCGGGCATGGCTTCTTTGAGGAAAAAAGTGAAATATTGCAAAAATACATTTTGGCAGGCATGCTGATTCACGAAAACGGTGTCACGCGCTTGACCGAAAAAGGCTTCTATCTCTCGGATGCCGTGCTTTGTGAAATTTTGTAAAAGTTTCTGATATTTTTAAAAATTCTATTGACAAATGGCGTATGCCTTTGATACAATAGTGGCAGAATAATAACGAAGGAGTTTTCGCCTTGTGCGAAAAAACAGTGACATGATCGAAGAAATTCTTGAGGGTGACGTTTACACCTTGACCGATGACGAGGAAGGAACCTCGCAGGAATATGAGGTTCTGGGAACCTATAAGGAAGAGGATCGCGAATACATCGCACTGATCCCCTGTAGTGATGAAATCGAAGAAATTGATGAATACGTCATCCTTCGCTGCGATAAGGATGAAAACGGTGAGCCGATCTTTGCTACCATTGACGACGACGAGGAATTTGATCGCATTGCCGATTATTTCGAGGATGCACTCTTCAGCGAAATTGATTGCGATGCCGTAACCGAGGAGAACAATTGATCGTTTTCCTGCTTAGTGCGTGATAAGGCTGTTTTGGACCTACACGAAGATTAAGGAGTCCCGACTTCGGCTACCGGGAACGCAGACCTCCCGTCCGCCCCGCTTTTATGCCGGGCGTCAACGGATGCTGGGAGCGCAATGGCGCAGAGGGGGACACCACCTTGCAAAAGCAGGGTTAATTACCGTCTTACACGGCTCGGCGGGTTTTATTAAAATGATCCGTGCGGATCGACAAAGGAACCGAACGGCGTTCGGTTCCTTTGCTTTATCTGCGAATTATTCAAAAATTACATGCAATCATTTATAAAAAAGGAGATTAGATATGGGTTTGATTCGTGCGGCGGTCGCTGCAGCGGACGGCGTTTTGAAGGATCAATGGAAGGAATATTTTTCCGTTGATTCCATGGGGAACGACGTTCTTGTCAAGAAAGGCGTTTTACATACGAAAAAAAGCTTTCTTTTCGGTAAGCGCAACAAAGCAAACGAAGATATTATTACAAACGGTTCGATCATCAGCGTCAACGAGGGACAGGTCGCCCTTATCGTCGATAACGGTAAAATCGTTGAATTCTGTGCCGAAGCCGGTGCTTTCGAATGGAATACATCGTCCGAGCCATCCTGTTTTGGCGGGGAATTTTTCAAAGGGATGCTTGCATCCTTTAAGCGCGTCGGCCACCGCTTTGCGTTTGGCGGCGATACAGGCTCGCAGCAGCGTGTGTATTACGTGAACACCAAAGAGATCTTCGATAACAAATTCGGAACGCAGACACCCATGCTGTATGACGATCCGTATTACAAAACCGCACTCTACATCCGTTATTTCGGTCAATACTCCTTCAAAATAGAAGATCCTATCATGTTTTTCAGCTCCGTTGCCGGTAATGTCAGCGACGTTTACACCACCGAAAATCTGAAAAGCATGTGCAGTGACGAATTCATGACTGCACTCGACACTGCACTTGCACGTTGTGCAGGCAACGGTGTGAAATTCAGTCAATTGCCCACAGTGCAAAGAGAGCTTGCCGCTTATATGAGCGAAACACTCGACGAAGAGTGGAAGGCAAAGCGCGGTATGGTGATCACCTCGGTTGCATTGGTAAAGGTAACGCCTGACGAAAAAAGCCGCGCGCGGATCGAGGAATTTGACACCAACAGAATGCACGCCGACCCCGAAGCCATGACGGGTGGTATGGCGTATGCGCAGATGCGTGCCGTGAGGGATGCCGCAAACAATTCCGCAGGGGCAATGACCGGTTTTATGGGAATCGGAATGGCGGGTCAGGCAACGGGAGGACGTGGAGCACAGGAATCGCTCATTAACAACGCAAGGGAATTGCAATGCGAACGCGAGAAAGACGCCGCCTGTAAGCACACATGCTCTTGCGGTGAAGTTTTTGACGGTAAATTCTGTCCCGAATGCGGAAAAAAGGCAGAAGAAAGCACGGAGTGGCAATGTATTTGCGGACATAAAAACACCGGGAATTTCTGCAGTGAATGCGGACAAAAGAAGCCGACCGACTGCAGATGCGCCTGCGGTTACCGCTCCGACAGTCCTTTTAAATTCTGTCCCGAATGCGGGAAAAAGCAGGAATG
>JAZLAP010000058.1:0-12704 GCA_045613265.1 Eubacteriales bacterium
ATAGGGCTGAGCAAGCCACCGGCTTAGCTGGTGGTTATGACTATGGTTGCACATAGCGTTCACAGCTTGTTATCGCTACGATTCAGCCACCTTGCGTCAGATATGTACGGCGAAGGCTTCCTTCTCGTTGATTGCAACGGCACCGTCGAGCAATGCGGCGGCGGAGTCCATGACTGCCGGAAAGATGTGCGGAAAATAACGGGAAAGCTTCATAAAACGATTGTAGTGCGACGGTGTACCGTGCAGATCGCTGCCGAACGCCGCAACCTTGCGGTCGCGGAGAAATGGCAAAAAGCGTTTTCGTGCGAAGATCGACCGCATCGAGCGGGAATTGAGCTGCGCGTATACGTTGGGATACAGAATACTGCGCGTTTCTTCCGGGTCATATCGGTCAATATGGGCGAGCAGAACCGTATAACCCTGCTCGGCGATCTGATTTATCGCGAGGGCAATCTCACGGTCGAGGCGAAAAAAGGGACGTTCAAGCAGGATAACGTTGGTTCCTGCAACCGTGAGCTTGTCAAGCTTTGGCATGGCGTGCATCCCGGAGCAGAGAAGCACCTCGGCACCGAGATAAATCTTGGGCATATCGGGAGTCAGATACGGCAACAGCAGCTTGACGGCATGCGCACGGCGACGGAGAAAGGTATCTACCGTTTCGTTCTGCGGCTCGAAGTGCGGTGTGGCAACGATTTTCGTTATACCGTGCTTCGCGGCGAGTCTGAGCTGCTTGACGGAATTTTCTACGCTACGGGATCCGTGATCGGCTAAAGGGAGTATGTGCGCGTGGAAATCAACGATGTCCGGCATGCGTTTTTATGCTGAAAGCGTATGCGCTTCAGTCTTTTTCCGAGCCGGACTGCACGGACCGCTTCTTTTTCGGAGATGCAGCGCTCTTGCTCGTTGCCGCGGAGTCGTTGTTGTAACCGTAACCGTATCCGTATCCGTAACCGTAGGCGTTATCCTTTTTGCCGAAAAGTCCAAATCGCTTTGCCTTCGGCTCGACACCGTTGAAGATGGTGCCGATGACGTTGGCACCGACCTGCGCAAAGGCAGCCATGGCGCGGCGAAGGGCGCGCGAATCGCAATGATTGGCGCTTACAACGAGAACGTAGCCGGTTACGATGCTCGAAAGAATGATCGCATCGGTGACGGCACCGATCGGGGGGAGATCGAGAAAGATGCATTCATACTCCTCGCGGAGAGATACGAGCAGCTCCTTCATGCGCGAGCTGCTGAGCAACTCGGCGGGATTGGGAGCGATCTTGCCCGATACCAGCACGAACAGATTCTCGTATGCCGTTTTTTGCACGACGACGTCTCTGCGCACGCCTGCCAAAAATTCGCTGAGGCCGCTTTTCACCTTGCAGTCAAAGGAGACGACCTGCGTGGGGTTTCGCATGTCGCAGTCGATAATCAGCGTTTTGACACCGGCCTGCGCATAAGAGATAGCGAGATTAGAGCAGTTCAGGGATTTTCCCTCGTTCGGGAGAACGCTCGTGACGGCGTAAATGGGATTTTCCTCTTTGGCGGAGGAGTACATGAGGTTGGTGCGCACGAGGCGGTATGCCTCAAGAACTGCGAAGGGGCTTTGATCCGACAGCATCTTATCCGCATTGTCGGAGGATTTGTTTTTATACGTAATGCTCATCGGAAACACCTCAATTCTTCGTATGAATGGCGGGAATCACGCCGAGTACGGGGTAAGGACAGATCTTGCGGAGATCCTCTTCGGTGCGGATGCGGGTATCAAAAATGCGGAGCAGCGTGAAGAAGGCACAGGCCAAAACAAAACCGATCATCGTTGCAACCAGCACGTAGGGAATCGACATGTTATTGACGCTCGGCTTTTCCGAAATGTCGCGGCAGAAAATCGCCGTATCCTCAACGAAAGCACCGACGTAGCAGGTGTCGGGAAGATAGTAGGGTGAGGGATCGGGAAGCCGCGACTGAATGCTGCGCATATTTTCGGCAAGGGCAAGGGCTTCTTCTTCGGTTTCGACCTCGATGCCCGCTACCTTGAGGCTTGCCATAAAGCCGAGAATATCCTCCGCGTCGGCGGAGGCGGCAAGCGGGAGCACGCCGTTGAAATAGGCAACGTAGGCGGGGTACATCGGATCCTTGGTGTAGGAGCCGTCCACGATCGAGGCAAGTGCGCGGTTAATATCGTCGGTCAGTTGATAGGACGGAGTGGTAATCGTAGCCGAAAAAGCAAAATATTCTTCTGTGTCATTGATGATTTTGAACATCGTCGAAAGCTGCTGATGTTTGGGCGCCGTTTCGTCTGTATAGCCGTATCTGGTGATCAACCAAAGGCGGAGTGTGCGGAGAAGCGTGCTGTTTTGCGCGATGTCCTCGGCATAGGTGTCCTTATAGACGCGGCTCATACTGATCTGCTGGGAGGTGAGTGCCGAGATGGTCGGCGCAGAGCCGTTCACGATCGTGTTGCTTTCGCCTGCGTTCAGGGCAAAAACCGTGTACATTGCCTCGGAGGAAAAGGTCTCGGGACGGGATGCGGCGTATGCGGCACCGGCGGCGGCAAATATGGCAGTGGTCAACAGAATATAGATCCACTTTTCCTTCAATGCGTTAAAAACAAACGAGAGACTGATCTCCGCGTTGTCCTTTTTTTCTTCGTAATCCATAACAATACTCCTTATCATACAACGAAACATCGTTTTTGAAATCAGTCCGAAACACGCGATGATTCATCGCGATTACGTGACGGTGACATTATATCATACAGTCGCACGCATGTCAATAGGCGCGATTCTACAGACAGTAGAATCAGAAAAAAACCGCTTTCTGGATGTAAACTTTCATTTACATTTTTGAAAAAACGGTTTTTAAAGTGAGGATTTTATTGAGAAAAGCGTATTATTTTCGACCCGTAGAGCCAAAACCTCCCTTTCCGCGTGCCGTTTCGTCAAGATCTGACACCTCTGCAAAATCTGCCGTAAGAAAGGGGAGAATCGCCATTTGCGCAATGCGCTCGCCGTTCTCCAGCATCTGCGGATCTTTGCCGTGGTTGTGGAGAGCGACCATGATCTCGCCGCGGTAATCGGCATCGATGACACCAACCTTGTTGGCGGGTGCAAGCCCCCGCTTTGAGGCAAGCCCGCTGCGGGCAAAGATAAGACCGACGTAGCCTTCGGGGATGGCGACGGCGATTCCCGTGTGCAGAAGCCGGGTTTCGCCCGGAGCAAGCGTAACGGGAGCATCGCAGAGAAGGTAGAGGTCGGCTCCCGCCGCAAGCGGCGTGCCGTACGTGGGGAGCTTTGCGCGCGCATCTAATTTTTTAAGGTGAACCGTTGTTTTCATGCTTTTCTCCTTTTGATTCCGAAGAGCGCGGGAGGCTCCCTCGGTATTGAACGCGCGGCAGACACTGTGTATCAATCGATGCTTTTGTCGATCGAAAAGCGCGTGATCTTGCGCGTGGTCGTTTTTTTGAATTCTTCGGTACGTATTTTGACAAGACCGATATGCTTGTGCGGAGCCATACGCGAGTTGAGACGACGAATCTCCTCGTCGAAATACCGTTGTGCATCGGTGATACCGTGCAGGGAAAGCGCATCGCCATCGGGGAAGATCTCCGCAACGATGACGTCCTTCGTGCGTTTGGATTTGCTTTCTCCCTCGTAGACTACCACCTCGGATACGCCGTAAATGCCGGAGATCTCGGCTTCGATCTCCTCGGGGTAGACGTTTTTGCCGTTGGAAAGGATGATGAGGTTTTTGAGTCTGCCCGTGATATAGATCCAGCCGTCCTTGTCGATCCTGCCAATGTCGCCCGTATGGAAAAATCCGTCCTTGTCGATCACGGCCTCTGTTGCCGCAGGATCGTTGTAGTAGCCGAGCATGACGTTGGGGCCCTTTGCGCAGATCTCGCCCTCGCCATCGGCATTCGGCTGATCGATCTTGACCTCCTCACCTACGATGGGGAGACCGACGCTGCCCTTTTTGCGATATTCGTTACGGTTACAGGAGATGAGCGGTGCGCATTCGGTGATGCCGTAGCCGTTCATCATCACGATGCCGAAGCTTTCGAAATCGTCAATAATGTCCTGATTCAGTGCCGCGCCGCCACAGATAATCATGCTGACGTTACCGCCGAAGGGAGCGAGAACCGATTTGAAGAATATGCGACGCAGGTCGATGCCGAAGCGCAGAAGGAAATTCGACAGCTTTATCAAGCGGCGCAACAGCTTTTTCTTGCCCTGCTTTTCTGCCGCTGCCCAGATACGCTTGTGAAAGGTTTCGACGAACAAAGGGACGAGCACGAGGTGATTCGGCTTTTCGCTTTGCAGCTCATTCAGAATATAGCGGAGGCCTGCGCTGATGTATACCTCAACGCCCTGTGCGAAATGTCCGACAAAATTGACGGTCGAGCCGAAGGTGTGGTGCGGCGGCAAGACGTTCATCGTTTTGCCTTCCACATGGAAAAGGTACATGCCTTGTGTCATATCCGAAACGATATTGGCGGTCGAGAGCATAACACCTTTGCCCTTTCCCGTTGTTCCGGAGGTGAAAACGATTGAGGCAAGGCGGTCGGGATCGATCTCGTAATCGTAATAGGAATGGTCGCCACCCTCGTACAACAGCCTGCCCTCGCGGATCATATCGCGGATGGTGCGGTCGCCGCCGCAGGACTCGTGCATGGACACGTAGAGGTTTGCCGAGGGTACGTTCTCCTTCAGATACGCAAGCTTGTCAGCGATAACGGGACTGTAAACGACGGCATCGCAGGCGGCAGTGTTCAGAATGGATGCAAGATCCTCTGCCGTATATTCTTTATCAACGGGTACGGTGATCGCACCGATCGACATAAGGGCGAAATAGGAATATACCCAGGAGAGGCAGCTTTCTCCGACGATGGCGACCTTCTTGTCGCGCAAGCCTGCGTGAATATATGCAGTTCCCAGATGGCGGATATCCTCGCGCGCCTGTCTGTAGGTGACACGCACCGCTTCTTTGTCGGCGGGGCGTTCTCTGTAGCTGAAGGCGATACGGTCGGGATATTTGTTTGCCACGTTTTCGGTCATCACGCGAAAGTCACGGAATACGGTGGTTTCATAAAGGGGATAATTTTTATTGCGGTTTTTCGTTTTCATGCGTTTTTCCTCTTATATTATAACATAGCTTTTATTAAAATACAATAGCGTTTGCCAAACGGAGCGTTAAAAAACGCGCCCGAAAAGACACGTGTTTATTATAGACGAAAAAGTTCAAGCAGTCCACCCACGGGAGTGAGTTTTGGTTCTACACTCGCGGCTCAAGAAAGTAGAGAAAAGAAAGCAGGACTCTACTGCGGAAAAAGCCGTTTTCTATCCGTCGGAGAGGAAAAAATGCATTTTTCTACGACGAGTAGATAAATTTTCGAAATTCTCTTGCAAAGAAGAAAGGGGTGTGCTATAATAATATAAATTTGATTGTGATTTTTTTGAAAAAACAGCAAGAAGGGAGACGGGCTGTGAAGGATATTCGATTGATTATCGGCGATAATCTTGCCGCCGCGCGTAAGGCGTCGAAAATGACACAGGCGGAGCTTGCCGAACGGCTCAATTATTCGGACAAAGCGATATCCAAATGGGAACGCGGCGAATCGATTCCCGACGTGCTGGTTTTAAAGGAGATTGCCGATCTTTTTTCGGTGACGGTGGACTATTTTTTGATGTCGCACGACAAACAAGAGGAGCGGCCCCGTATTGGTTACGAAAAGAATGCGATGCACCTTGCCGTAACGCTCACCACTTGTATTGCCACGGTGGCGATCGCGGTGCTTCTTTATATTATTTTTTCCTTCGTCATGCCGCCCGAAACCTTCTGGCAGTGGAAGGTTTTCGTTGCGATGGTTCCCGTTCTGGTTACGTTGCTGTTGATTTTTAATGCTGTATGGGGGAAGCGCGTGTATACGTTTTGGATCGTATCGGGGCTTCTTTGGTCTTGTGTCGCCGTTGTGCACGTCTTTTTGATGGATCTGCCTTCGCCGTCCTTCCCGCCTTGGTCGATCTATTTCACTTGTATTCCTCTCCAGATCATCGTTGTGGTCTGGGCAATATTGTTTCGCAAAGGGGCGGATCTGCGAAAGAACCGCTGATTTTAATAATAGTAGTTTACATGATAAAGAGGGTTTTATGTTGCTTTGGGTTTCTGAAGAGCTTACGTATCCGCCGGAGGATCTGTTTGAATTGCCGCCAATGACGGTGGAATTGTGGATCTTTTGGTTTTTGCTTCTTTTTCTGTTCGCTTTTCTGGTCTTTTTGTTCTTTAGCTGGCATACCGCGTATTTTTACGTGGATGGTAAGGTGTACACGACCGTTTCCGCTCCCTTTTCGCAAGCGATCGAGATGCCGACACCGCAAAAAGAGGGATACACGTTCGTTGCCTGGTGCCGCGATACCGAGCTTGAGGAGCCGATGGAGACGGCGTATGTGATGCGCCTGTTTAACGTCAATTTTTATGCGAAGTTTGTGCCCGATGGCGAATATACGCCGCTTAACGATATCGCCGCACCCGAGGACGCCGATGTTGCCGAGGCGTGATATGCGTGGATGGTTTGCTCGCTTTTTCTCAAAAGGATGTTTCGTTGTTATAAATAAGAAAAAGCCAAAATGTAAATTTTGATTTACATTTTGGCTTTTTGCTTTTCGCGTTGGTTACGTGAAGCTACGCCCCGTCATTTGACGGACTTTTTCTGTAAAACGGTCGAGGTTTGCGTTCAGAATACTCTCCTCGGGAATGCCTGCCTGCGTCAGATATTCGTCGGCAAGCGGAAAGCTGCCGACGTTAGATGCAAAATGCGCATCCGAGCTGACGACGAGCGGTACGCCGTGCTTTACGCAAAGCTCGGCAATCCGCATGCAGTTTTCGCGTGCGGTCGGACGGGTACGGAAGGAAGCGTTGTTGATCTCGACGATCTTTCCGTATGCGGCAAACGCCCGCACGCCTTCCTCGTAGTCGAATTTGAACTGCTCCTCGCCGCAGTGACCGATGACGTCCACATGCGGATTTTTGGCGATGTTCAGCCAAAGCCGCGTATGCGCATCATAGCCCATGGGGGACGTGATATAGCTATGGATCGAGGCAATCACCCATTCGAGCTGCGACAAAAGGGATTCTCTGAGGTCAAGAGCCCCGTTTTCGTCCAGGATATTGACCTCGCAGCCGCGGAGAATATGGACGCCGTTATATTCGTCGGGAAGTCCGCTGCTCATACAGATAAAGTAACTGTCATCGGGCGATGCGGGCATGTTGCCTGTGTGATCCGTAACGGCGAGAAAACGCATGCCTTTTTCCTTTGCGGCTGTCAGATTCTCGATCAGCGTGGAATATGCATGCCCCGACATCAGGGTGTGCGTATGCGTATCTGCAATGAATTTCATAGTCATTCTCCGTTTTCAAAGGCTGAGCGTTGCTTGCTTGAGTCCGTCGCAGCATACCGTGACGACTTCGCCCGACACGATTGCTTGCGCACATCCGTGGAACAGGTGAATTTCGCTATCCGCATCCCGGTGGTGCGCATTGGGATCGCCGTTTCCGACACCGTGAACACAACCGTTTTGCATCTTGATCCTGACCTTCTCCGAAAAGTCGGGGCAGACGGTGCCATGCTCGTCGGTGACGTAGATGTTGATCACGTGTCGGTCGCTGCCGGCATCGGGTGTTACATCCTCAAGGATAAGACGCGATGCTTTTTTTGCCGTTTTTTTGCTCGCGACGGCGGTTTCGGCGTTACGGTATGCGATAACCGATATTTCCCCCTCTTCAAAGGGAATCTTCCATTCGGCGCGGCAACGCGAGACTGCCTTCCGTCCGACCGAGCAACCGTTCAGAAACAACTCCGCCTCGTCGCCGTTTGTGAACGCCGCTACGCGAACGGCGTCGCCGATGCGGTAATTCCAGTGCGGCAAAAGATGAACCGTGAGATCGTTGCGGTAAAACGCCGCCAGAAGGCAGGCGGTATCCTTCAAGAATCCGCACAGATCCATCATGCCCCAATGCGACAGGACGCTCGGCCAGCCGTAGGGTGTCGGCTCGCCGCGATGGTCGAAGCCGCACCAGATGAAGGCTCCGGCAACGTAGGATTTTTCGCGCACATTCAGGAGTGTTTCCTCTAAACTTTCCGAGAAAGCAGCCCATTCGTCGCCGTAGCTTGCGAACAGATGCTTTTCGGGATCCGATGCGTACACGCCGCGCGTGGCGTAGGTGGCGGCATTTTCGGTACCGAGAATGGCTTTGCCCGGGATCCTTGCGTGCGCGGCATCATACTGATTCAGGAAATAGTTGACGCCGATTACGTCAAGCACGTCCGAGGCGTTGGCTTCTGCCGTCAGATCACCGTTTTGCGCGGCAGTGACCGCACGTGTCGGATCGAGCGCGAGAATGCGTGCGCGGAGCTTTTCTGCGATACGCTTCCCGCGCATCTGCCCCTGCCAACGCTCCTCGTTGAAAATAGAGTAGAGAAAGACCGACGGATGGCTTCTTGAAAGGCGTACCATGGCATCTACGTACTGCATGACCTCGTCCGATGCCGAAAAATGTCTGTTTTCGACCATGACGAGCATGCCCTCACGGTCGCAGATGCGGAGAAGTGCTTCGGACGGCGGATGATGCGCGCAACGATAGGCGTTGATGCCGAGCGACTTCAGCTTGCGTATGCGGTACTGCATGACAGACGGTGTCAGTGCTACACCGACGCCCGCGTGATCCTGATGACAGCAGATGCCCTTGACGGGATACCTTTCACCGTTCAGATACATGCCGTCATCGGCGGTCCATTGGATTTCGCGGAGTCCGATCTCGGCTTCTGTGCGATCGACGGTCTCTCCGCTTGACGTTAGCTCACAAACGAGGCGGTAGAGCTTCGGAGATTCGGGTGACCAAAGGAGCGGCTTTTCAATGCGGAAGGAAAGGCTGCAAAGAGTGCTTGCGGGGCACTCTGTACGGGCGACCTTGCTTCCGTCGGGTGCGAGCAGGGTAATGGAGAGCGTTTCGCTGCCGGATGCACCGATGACGGCGGTATCCGTGAGGAGATACCATTCGTTCCCCCGCCGTTCGCTTCTGTAGAAGCAGGCTTCGGTGTCGAAGCGCAATGACCTTCGGAATTCGATCCTTACAGGACGGTAAAGACCGGCACCCTCGTACCACCAGCCCTCCCAGCGGCGCGCATCGACGGAAAGCACAATGCTGTTTTCTGCGTTCGGGAGCAGATAGTCTCCGATCTCGCAGGAAAAACGGTTGTAGCCGCTATGGTTTCTTGCGGCGATGGTTCCGTTGACGAAAACCACGGTTTTGCCCATTACGCCGTCAAACACGAGACGTGCGCTCTCGATTTCGTCCGAAGGAAGCGTGAAGCTGAGATAATAAAGGCCAGAGTTCCGCGCGCGGTAGCCGCATGCGGGATCGTTTTCGGGCGACATCGGGAGTGCCGACATCCAATCGTGCGGTACCGAGACCTCTTCCCAGCCGTCACCGTCGAGTGCAAGATCGAATTCACGCAGATAGCCGCCCGCCTTCGATGTTTCGTGGTACATCTCGATCGGCATGCTTCCACGATGCGCAGGCTCACCGTAGTGAAACCGCCATCCGGTGTCGAGGATCATATCATAATTCGCCGATGCCATTCATCCAGATCTCCCTGTAAGCGATTTGCGGCGACGCATAATGCTCCCAATGTACCTCAAGCGGGCTGTTGCCGACGTACTCGGACTGCTTGCCGATGATCTGGATCAGCCCGTTTTTCTTCAGTCTGACGAATGCGTACAAGGGATCCTTGTAGGGGATAACGTAGTCGGATCTTCCGTAATCCTCGGCGACCTCCTTTGCGTGCGACGAGATCGTCGTACAACGGGGGTCGATAAATTTGTGGCTCATGCTGTTGACGATCATGTAATGGATGCCGCCCTTGAAGCGGTATTCGTCTGCGTGGTCGTGTCCCGAGAAGCACATCGTGACCTTGTTGTAGCCCGCCTTTTCGTTGGCAAGCCAGAACACGTCTCGCAGTGCGTGGAGATCGTAGAGCGCCCAGTCACCGATGGCGAGAACGGCGTGCGTAAAGACGAAGCAGCGCTTGTCGGTTGCATCGATATCGTCGGCGAGCCAGCGAAGCTGCTCGGGAGAAATGTAGCAATTGTGGCGACCCGGTCCGAAATGCTCCTTGTCGTAGTAGTCGTAATAATGTTCACCGATGCGGAAATAGTTGGTGTCAAGCACGATGAAGTGATAGTTGCCGCAGTCGAAGCTGTAATACTTCTCCTTCTGCCCCTGGAACTGCATGATATGCTCCTTGGTCGTGCCCTCCATATCGTGGTTGCCGAGAACGTGATAGCGCGGCCCCGGAAATTTGTTCCACTCGTCGAGGAGCTTTTGTCCCATGGCATCGGCTTGCACGAAATCGCCCAGCTGAATGATAAAATCCGCCTTTCTTTCAATGGCTTCGTTCACGAAGGTTGTCATGCGGTCGCTTACGTCGCGTCCGAGACAGTTCTGATGAACGTCCGCGACCATACCGAAAATAATGTCTTTTTCCATGTCGTAAGGTTCTCCCTTTTTATAATTTGATATCTTATTCAGTATCATGCGATGCCTTGCGGCTTCAAGGTTATTATAACATTATTTTTTGGCTTTTCTATAGAAAATTTTCCACGTTTTTAGCATTATTTTCTTGCCGAAAGAAGATTAGGCGAATGTATTTACGTAGAAAAAGCGAAACCTGCAACCCCTTTTTGTCGATAGGGATATTCGATTTCGCTTTTTATTTAATTATGAGCTTTTCGTCATTTGTTTTTTAAACTATGATGGATTCCTACATAGTCTTTCAGAACGTTCGCCCAACGGTCGTAACAGTGCGGTTGAAGATGAATTCCATCTACCGTTACGTCGGGATCCAGCACGTTGTCTCTTTCATAAAGTGCATAAATATCAATAAACGTAATGCCTTTTTCCTTTGCTAAATCTGCAAGTAACAGATTGAATGCCTTTATCGTTTCGTTTTTACATATTTTTCTTTGTCTTTGCACGGAAAGAGGGAGCACACTGTGTATATAAACATCTGCATCGGGGAGAGCTTCTTTTATCTTATCCAGCAGCCTGCTGTACGTTAATGCGCACACACGGTAGTTTCTGTTGGTTAATCCGTTGATGCCGGCAAGGATAAAAATTTTCTTCGGATGCAGAGCGCGAAGCATGGAGATGCGTTCGATCATGCCGGCGAGCGTGTCACCCGAATAGCCGAGATTGACGATCCTTTGATCGGGGAAGACCTTTTGAAAATCACTCCCTCTTATGATGGAGTCGCCAAAGAAAACGGTGTCTGCTTCATAGTTCAGCTTTTCCAGCATGTTATTCCAACTGAATACCGCCCAGTTCGGTTTTGCCGTCGCCTGTTTCATGCCCAGCTTGGTAAGAATTTTGTCTGCAACGCCAAAGCGATGCAGCGTGATGCAAAGTGCGAAAAACGTTAGCAAAAACATAACCGTAACAATGATAAGATACTGCCACATACAAACCTCCGACATACCAAAAAATTAGTATTGTAATTATTATACATGATAATTCTTGGTATGTCAAGGTATTTTAGAAATTTTATGGTACAATTTCTATGCTGTGAATTCGGGTGAGAGCATAGCAGTAATGGTGAGAAAGAGGTGGGAGAAGAAATGAACAGAATTAGAATACTTCGGGAGGATATGAATCTAAGACAGATCGATGTGGCACAAAAGACGGGAATCGATCAGAGGACGCTTTCCAATTATGAAACAGGAAAGACGAATCCCGACAGCTATGCCATCATAAAGCTGGCGGAGTTTTACGAGGTTACATGCGATTACCTTCTTGGCGTATCCGAGATGAGAGAGATGGGGATGGCGGGTGTGCGGCAGGAAATAGATATCATTCGCAAGCATCTGAACAACCTTGAACGGTATTTAAACTAACGTTGCATACGATGGTCTTACGACACAAAAGGAACGACCCCGCAGAATATATCTGCGAGGTCGTTCCTTTTGTAGGTTTTTCCGAAGCTTTATCGAATTACTTCAGAGCTGCCTGAGCGGCTGCGAGACGTGCGATCGGCACGCGGAAGGGCGAGCAGGAAACGTAGTCAAGACCGATCTTGTGGCAGAACTCAACCGACGTAGGATCGCCGCCGTGCTCGCCGCAGATACCGACGTGAAGCTTATTGTTCACGGGTCTGCCGAGCGTAACTGCCATGTTCATCAGCTTGCCGACACCGGTCTGGTCAAGCTTTGCGAAGGGATCGTTCTCAAAGATCTTGGCGTCGTAGTAAGCGCCGAGGAATTTGCCTGCGTCGTCACGCGAGAAGCCGTAGGTCATCTGCGTCAGGTCGTTTGTACCGAAGCAGAAGAAGTCGGCGTTTGCAGCGATCTCGTCTGCGGTAAGGCATGCACGCGGGATCTCGATCATGGTACCAACCTCGTAGTCGAGCTTAGCGCCGGCAGCGGCGATCTCGGCCTCAGCGGTTGCAACCACAACAGCCTTAACGTACTTGAGCTCCTTTACGTCGCCTACCAGAGGAATCATGATCTCGGGACGAACGTTCCAGTCAGCATGCTTCTTCTGAACATTGATAGCGGCGCGGATAACAGCGGTGGTCTGCATCTTGGCGATCTCGGGGTAGGTGACAGCCAGACGGCATCCACGGTGACCCATCATGGGGTTGAACTCGTGGAGAGCAGAGATGATAG
>JAZLAP010000059.1:0-1695 GCA_045613265.1 Eubacteriales bacterium
TTACATCCTGCGCTTTCTTTCGGAGAGCATGCTTTGTATGAGAATTGTGGGGGCAGGTGACGTCGCCTGTTTTTGTCGGAACGCATGGGATCTATGCATTTGCACTGAAAATATCAAAATCCTCGCAGTAAAATGAAAGCTTTCCATCTTCACAATCGTTTACAAAGAAGCGCGAGTCCTTTTAATAGCCGCGAGAGCTGTAATCAAGTATTTCGAATCCGCAAATTTGAAACGGATAGGAAATCTCTGACAAATTGCATTTGGAGACATTTTCAAAGACGATAAAATAGGTGTTCTGTTCTTCGGCAATACACGTCATTTTGATCACCAATGCTTTGTCGCTGTGTTCGATTTCGAAATCTTGGACTATCATTGATTGTCCTTGTATCTTCGGCTATAGGATTCATCATTCACTCCTTATGATCGACGTATTATGTATAAAGGATATTGCGCGCCCTGCAACAAAATAGCTACCTGTCCCACGCAAGCAGGACTGCCGTTTCGGGGGCGATGGTATGCGCCTCCCAATCAAAGGGGGTGTCGGTCACGTTGTACAGAAGCGTATACCGCTTGCGGTTGGCTGCGACCGCCGAGACGGACAGAATGCCGTGCGGCAGACCGTCAAGAGTCAGAAAACCGTCGGCAAGTGCGCGTGTACGGCGAATGCCGCCGATCGCGATCGCGGCAGCAGATCGAAAGACAGCTTCGCCTCTGCGGGGGCGTATGGGTGTGTCGGTGCGGTAGGCAGAGATGCGGCGTCTTCCGTCCGCGCATGCGCTTATCGTCATCGGATGTTGCGTGACGATACCGAAGCGATCGGCAATGTTGAGGTATCTGCCGACGTCGGTGTGCGCATCGGCGCGCGCGCCGAGCGTACGCTTGGCGTCGTGGTAATAATAGCTGCGGGAAAGGTCGGGCGAAAGCGTATAGAGGTGATCCTCAATGCTGAGAATACGAACGGGGGCATCGGCGCGGCAAAACGAGAGCATAAGCACGGTCTCGTCGTCGGGCAGGACAGCCGTAGCGGAAAAGAGCGTGAGAAGTCTTGTACCTTCGGCATCCTTCGGCGCAACGCACTCCTTGCGAAAAGCGAGAAAGCCGCCTTTATAGGGGAAAGCGGCGTGTGCTTCGGGGAGATATTGTACCTCGGTGGACAGTGTTACGTGCGTAAGCATATAAGGGTCTGTGTACAGCGAAGCAGCATCCGAAGGAACGGCGAAGCTTGCGTTTCTTACGTCGCACAGAGCTGCGCTCCGTTGCTTTCCGCGCACGAGAAACAGGTTTTCGTCGGCATAGCTTGTATCGGCAATAAATGAAGACGGCAGAGGCAGATCCTCGGGAAGGTCGGCAGCAAGGGCGAGGAGAAGCGCCGTTTTCGCCAGTGCGTGCTCGTATGCGGCGATCGGGAGCGTTTCCTCGGGAAGCGAAAGCACCGATGACGCGCGCACCGCATAAGGTGCGAAGCGAGAGTCGTACCGAGACAACAAAAGAAGCGCGGCAAGCCACGGAAGCGGCGGCGCGGTTGGCAGGAGGAGCGATCTGCCGTCGGGAAGCAGAGTAGGGAGAACGAGCGATGCCGTTTTGTCGAGCGGCGGAAACGCGCTGGTAGCGAGATGGGTAAGAAGAAGCGGAAGCGAAAGGTCGCACAGTGCAAGGAGTGCCGTCGCGGGGGCGGCATCGGGTTCATCCGGCAGT
>JAZLAP010000060.1:0-6645 GCA_045613265.1 Eubacteriales bacterium
ACGAAAAGAACGGCATGCCGAAGCTCGACTACGTTTGCGGTATTCCGGATTCCGGAACGCCCCACGCCATCGGATACGCCAATAAGAGCGACGTTCCGTTTGCCCGTCCCTTTATCAAATATACGCCGACGTGGCAGCGCAGCTTTATGCCTGCCAATCAGCGCGAGCGTAGCCGCGTGGCGGAAATGAAGCAGATTCCCGTGCCTGAGCTGATCCGCGACAAGGATCTCCTGTTTGTGGACGACTCGATCGTGCGCGGCACACAGCTCAGGGAAACCGTGGAGTTTCTGTACGATAACGGTGCAAGCTCGGTGCATATGCGTTCGGCTTGTCCGCCGATCATGTACGGTTGTAAGTTTTTGAATTTCTCCCGCGCAACAAGCGATCTTGAGCTGATCGCGCGCCGCACGATCCGTGAGCTTGAGGGCGAAGAGGGAGATAAGTATATCGAGGAATACAGCGACGGCACGACCGAGCGCGGCAAGCGTTTGCGCCGTGCGATCGCCGAAAAATTTCATTTTGCATCGCTTGAATTTCAATCGCTCGACGGTATCATCCGCGCGATTGGGCTTCCCGCCTGCAAGCTTTGCACCTACTGTTGGAACGGAAAGGAATAAACGACTATGAATATGAAATCCAAATCGGACAGCTACGCCGCCGCAGGCGTTGACATTACCGCAGGTTACCGTGCGGTAGAACTGATGAAAAAGCATATCAAGACCACCGTGATCCCCGGCGTGGCCGACGATATCGGCGGGTTTGGCGGTTGCTGTGAGCTTGATCTTACGGGTATTTCAAAGCCCGTGCTCGCCAGCGGCACCGATGGTGTCGGCACGAAGCTGAAGATCGCCTTTTTGATGGACAAGCACGATACCGTCGGCATCGACTGCGTTGCTATGTGCGTCAATGACATTATCTGCTGCGGTGCAAAGCCCTTGATCTTCCTTGACTACATCGCGTGCGGAAAGAACATTCCCGAGCGCATCGCTGATATCGTTAAGGGCGTATGTGACGGCTGTGTACAGGCAGGATGTGCGCTGATCGGCGGAGAGACCGCAGAGATGCCCGGCTTCTACCCCGTGGATGAATACGATCTCGCGGGCTATTCGACGGGTGTTGTTGATAAGTCGAAGATTCTCGATAACAAATCCATGCGACCGGGCGATGTTATGATCGCGCTTCCCTCCACGGGCGTACACTCGAACGGCTTCTCGCTCGTTCGCAAGGTCTTTGATATTGAAAATTGCGACCTCAAAACGCCGCTTCCCGAGCTTGAGGGCAAGTCGCTCGGCGAAACGCTTCTCACGCCTACCCGTATTTACGTAAAGCCGATGCTGGCTGTTTTTGATGCCGTCAAGGTTAAGGCGGTTTCTCATATCACGGGCGGCGGCTTCTATGAAAACATGCCGCGCTCGATTCCCGACGGACTCGGCGTGCGTATCGAAAAGAAGGATGTTCGCGTTCTTCCCATCTTCAATCTTTTGCAGAAGACCGGCAATATCTCCGAGCATGACATGTACAACACCTTCAATATGGGCGTTGGCATGAGCGTTGTTGTATCTCCCGAGGATGCCGACAAGACGATTGCGATCCTTAAAGATAACGGCATCGACGCTTACCGCATCGGTGAGATCGTTGCCTCCGAGGATAAGGTGCTTCTCGTATGAGGCGCGCCAACATCGCCGTGTTCGTTTCGGGCGGCGGCACAAATTTGCAGGCGTTGATCGACGCCGAGCATGTGGGCATTTTGCATAGCGGTGCGATCAGGCTTGTCGTTTCGGACCGTCCGAACGTATACGCACTCGAACGCGCAAAGGCCGCAGGTATTCCCGCCGAGGTGGTGTATAAGAAGGAACTTGGCGCAGAGCAGTTTGAAAAAGAGCTTCATCGCCTCGTTGCTGAATACGGAATCGACCTCATCGTGCTTGCCGGCTTTACCGCGATTCTCGGCGAGGGCTTTACCTCACGCTATCCCGAACGTATTCTGAACGTGCATCCGTCTCTCATCCCTTCCTTCTGCGGAAAGGGCTATTACGGACTGCGCGTGCATGAGGCGGCACTTTCCTATGGTGTGAAGGTAACGGGTGCCACCGTGCATTTTGTCAACGAAATCCCCGATGGTGGAAAAATCGTCATGCAAAAAGCGGTTGCCATTCGTGAAAACGATACGCCCGAAACGCTTCAGAAGCGCGTGATGCGCCTCGCCGAGTGGAAGATCCTTCCCGCGGCGACCGAAAAGGTTTCGGCAGAAATTATCAAAGGAGAAAACAAATGAACATTTACGAGATCAACGATATCGCAACGCTTGTGCGCGGTAACTCTTACGTGGGCCGCGGCATCGTGATCGGCAAAAGTGCCGACGGCAAAAAGGCTTGCACCGCTTACTTTATTATGGGCAGAAGCCAGAACAGCCGAAACCGTATCTTCGCAGAGCGCGACGGCGTTCTGTATACCGAGCCCTTTGATGCTTCAAAGGTCGAGGATCCGCGCCTTATCATTTATGCGGCAATGCGCCGCCACGAGAATCGCCTGATCGTCACGAACGGCGACCAGACCGATACCGTTTACAATGCATTGAAGGTCGGCGGCAATTTCACCGCGGCACTTCAGACCCGTGCCTTCGAGCCGGATGCGCCCAACTTTACTCCCCGTATCAGTGGTATGCTGACCTTTGCCTCCGGCGACTTCACCTATGACATGAGCATTCTGAAGAGCGCCGATGCAGAGGGAACCGCCTGCAACCGCTACACCTTCAGCTACGCCGCTCTTCCGGGTGTCGGTCACTTCATCCATACCTACGTTTGCGACGGTAACCCGATCCCTACCTTCCAGGGCGAGCCTGAGCGCGTTGCCATTCCCGACGACATCGATGTCTTTACCGAGAGCTTGTGGAACGCGCTTGATGCCGACAACAAGATCTCGCTTTACGTTCGCTATACCGACCTTGCGACGGGCGCATGCGAGAACCGTCTCATCAACAAAAATCAATAATCGGAGGAGTAACACCGTGAAAGAGTTTGAACTGAAATATGGCTGTAACCCCAACCAGAAGCCGTCCAAGATTTATATGCACGACGGAAGCGAGCTTCCGATCGAGATCCTTTCGGGTCGCCCCGGCTACATCAACTTCCTTGATGCCTTCAATAGCTGGCAGCTCGTAAAGGAGCTGAAGGAAGCACTCGGACTTCCCGCCGTTACCTCCTTCAAGCATGTAAGCCCCACCTCTGCCGCTGTCGGCATTCCCTTGTCGGACAAGCTGAAGAAGGCTTGCTTCGTTGACGATATCGAAGGGCTTGACGATTCGCCTCTCGCCTGCGCTTACGCTCGCGCACGCGGCACTGACAGAATGTGCTCCTTCGGTGACTGGGTTGCACTTTCCGACATTTGCGATGCAACGACCGCTCTCATGCTGAAGCGTGAGGTTTCGGACGGTGTGATCGCTCCCGGCTACACCGACGAGGCTCTTGAAATTCTGAAGACCAAAAGAAAAGGGAACTATAACATCGTAAAGATCGATCCCGATTTCGTTCCCGATCCCATCGAAAGAAAGCAGGTATTCGGCATTACCTTTGAGCAGGGAAGAAACAATTTTGTGATCAACAAGGAGCTGCTTTCCAATATCGTGACCGCAAATAAGGATCTCCCCGAAAGTGCCGCCCGCGATCTTATCGTTGCTCTTATTACGCTGAAATACACGCAGTCCAACTCTGTCTGCTATGCCGTTGACGGTCAGGCAATCGGTGTCGGCGCAGGTCAGCAGTCGCGCATTCACTGCACGCGTCTTGCAGGCGGCAAGGCGGACACCTGGTTCCTTCGTCAGCACGAGAAGGTGCTTGCACTTCCCTTTAAGCCCGAGCTTGGTCGTCCCGACCGCGATAATGTTATCGACGGCTACATCAACCAGAACGAGGAGGACGTTTGCGCGGACGGTAACTGGCAAAAGTATTTCACCACCCGTCCCGAGCCGTTCACGCAGGCAGAGCAGCGCGCTTACCTCGATACGATCGACGGTGTTGCCCTTGGCAGCGACGCCTTCTTCCCGTTCAGTGACAACATCGAACGCGCCAAGAAGAGTGGTGTAAAGTATATTGCAGAGCCGGGTGGCTCGATCCGCGACGATGCAGTGATCGACACCTGCGATCGTTACGGCATGACCATGGCATTTACGGGCATGCGTCTCTTCCATCATTAATATTTCGGAGGTTTCGATGAAGCTCTTGGTAGTCGGTGGTGGCGGCCGCGAGCATGCCATCATCAAAAAGCTGAAAGAAAATAAGTCGGTCGAGGAGATCTTTGCGCTTCCCGGTAACGGCGGTATTGCCGCCGATGCGACCTGTGTGGCGATCGATGCCAAGGACATCGACGGCATCGTGGCGTTTGCCAAGGAAAATGCCGTGGATTATGCCGTGGTTGCTCCCGACGATCCGCTCGTTCTCGGTGCGGTGGATGCATTGGAGAAGGTGGGCATTCCCGCTTTTGGACCGCGTGCAAACGCCGCCATCATTGAGGGAAGCAAGGTCTTTTCCAAAAATCTCATGAAAAAATACGCGATTCCCACCGCAGAATACGAGGTATTTACCGATATGGAGGCGGCACTTCGCTACCTCGATACGGCGAAGATTCCTACCGTCGTCAAGGCAGATGGACTTGCACTTGGCAAGGGCGTTATCATTGCCGAAACCCGCGAGGCGGCGAAGGAAGCCGTCGTTTCCATGATGCAGGATAAGACGTTCGGAAAAAGCGGCGACCGCGTGGTCATTGAGGAATTTCTGACGGGCCCCGAGGTGTCGGTGCTTGCCTTTACCGATGGCAAAACGCTTGTTCCGATGGTTTCTTCGATGGACCATAAGCGTATCGGCGACGGTGACACAGGACTCAACACCGGCGGCATGGGTACCGTTGCCCCCAACCCCTACTACACGAAGGAAATTGCCGACGAATGTATGAAAACCATCTTCATGCCGACCGTCGATGCCATGAACGCCGAGGGACGCACCTTTAAGGGATGCCTCTATTTCGGACTCATGCTTACCCCGAACGGCCCGAAGGTCATCGAGTACAATTGCCGCTTCGGAGATCCCGAAACGCAGGTCGTGCTTCCGCTTCTCGAAAGCGATCTTTTGACGGTCATGCAGGCGGTCACGAACGGAACGCTTGCCGAAACCGAGGTACGCTTCAAGGATGCAAGCGCCGCTTGTGTCATTATGGCGTCGAAGGGCTATCCCGCACAGTATGAAAAGGGCTTTGCGATCAGAATTCCCGAAGCCGTTTCTCCTTACGTTTATGTGGCAGGGGCAAAGTGCGCGGACGGAATGCTTTTGACGAGTGGCGGTCGTGTCCTTGGCGTTACGGCGGTTGCCGAGGATCTGAAGACGGCACTCGGCATTGCATACAGCCGTGTTTCCCAAATTGATTTTAACGGTGCGTATTATCGGAGCGATATCGGAAAACGCGCTCTGATGGCGCAGACGGAGGAAAAATAATGGTATACAGAATTTATGTGGAAAAGAGAGAAGGTCTTGACAACGAGGCGCGTGCGCTTTGCTCCGAGCTTCGCAATCTTCTCGGCATTACCGCACTGGAAAAGGTCCGCCTTTTTAACCGCTACGATGCGGAAAGCATTACCGAGGAGTTGTTCCGCGGCGCGGTTTCGACGGTTTTCTCCGAGCCTCAGCTTGACCTGACCTATGATACGCTTCCCGAAACCGATGGCAAGGTTTTTGCCGTTGAATATCTTCCGGGACAGTTTGATCAGCGCGCCGATTCTGCCGCGCAGTGCATCCAGATCGCTTCCTGCGGTGACCGTCCGGTCATCCGCACGGCACGAGTCTATATTCTGGAGGGTGCGCTTACGGATGCCGATCTTGCCGCCGTCAAAAAATTCGTCATCAACCCCGTTGAGGCGCGCGAGGCATCTCTCGCATTGCCCGAAACGCTGATCGCCACATACGATATCCCAACCGAGGTCATGACGCTCGACGGGTTTATCGACATGGACGAATCTGCACTTCCTGCCTTTATTGCTCAGTATGGGCTTGCTATGGACGCAGATGACCTTCGCTTCTGCCGCGACTATTTCCGCAAAGAGGGAAGAAACCCCACCATTACCGAGGTGCGCATGATCGATACCTATTGGTCGGATCACTGCCGCCACACCACCTTCCTTACAACGATTGACCGCGTGCACTTCGAGGATACGCTCCTTGAAAGCGCGTACCAGCGCTATCTCGATACCCGCCGCGCGCTCGGCAGAACCAAGCCGATCAATTTGATGGATGTCGCGACGCTTGCCGTCCGTCATCTGAAAAAGGCAGGTAAGCTCGACAAGCTTGACGAGTCCGAGGAGATCAACGCCTGCACCGTCAAGATCGAGATCGAGGTTGACGGTAAGACCGAGCCTTGGCTTCTCCTTTTCAAAAACGAAACGCATAACCACCCGACCGAGATTGAGCCGTTCGGCGGTGCCGCTACCTGTATCGGTGGCGCGATCCGCGATCCGCTTTCGGGACGTTCTTACGTCTACGCTGCAATGCGCGTGACGGGTGCCGCCGATCCCACGGTCCCGATTTCGGAAACCATCGAGGGTAAGCTTCCTCAGCGCAAGATCGTCCAGACCGCCGCTGCCGGCTATTCCTCCTACGGCAA
>JAZLAP010000061.1:0-4168 GCA_045613265.1 Eubacteriales bacterium
GCATAAGCTTCAGACGGTTTTCCTGGTTGACCTTGGTTGCGCTCGCATCATAGTCGATGGCAACGATGTTGACGTCGGGATTTTTATCCTTGATCGGCTTCATCATACCCTTGCCACAGATATGATTCGGGAGACAGCCGAAGGGCTGTGCGCATACGACATTTTTGACACCGCTATGCGATAATTCGATGATTTCTGCGGGCAGAAGCCAGCCTTCGCCCATTTTACAACCGAGGCTCATGTAATCCTTGATCCCTTCGACCGTTTCGGAGAAGGGGGCGGCGGCGCGGAAACGACCGTCCTTTTCGACAATCTCCCAGATCTCGCGCTGTTTCTTTAACATGAAGTTGTAAAAGAAGCGGTAAAGATGGATCGATAACTTGTGCATACGGAAAAGTCTATAGTCCTCAATCTTGTGGCAAATCGAGAAAAGGAAAAAGTCTACAAGTCCCGGAACCGTGACCTCGGCACCCTCCTCGGTCAGAAAATCGACGAGGCGATTGTTGCCGAACGGGGAATATTTGACGTAGATCTCGCCGACGACACCGACACGCACGGCGTTCCGTTTTATCTTGGGGATGGCATCGAAGGCATCAAGAATACGCATAACATCCTTTTTCAGTCGTTTGAAGGAAACGCCTTCCGCGATCAGCTGCTTCGTGATTTCTTCGGTGAAGCGGTCGGCAAGCGCTTGACTGTCGCCCTTCGTTATTTCGTACGGGCGACATTGATTCACGAGTGACATAAGAATATCACCGTAGAACAGGCAGTAGAACATACGGTAAAGGATCGGGATCGTCATCTTGAAGCCGGGATGATGCTCGATATTCTGCAGGCTGAAGGAAATGACTGGAACGTATGCGTAGCCCGCACGCTCCAGTGCCTTACGGATCAGAAAAATATAGTTTGAGGCACGACAGCCGCCGCCCGTCTGGAACATAATGAGCGCGGTTTTGTGCGGATCGTATTTGCCGCTTTCAATGGCGTGGATAAATTGACCGATGACGAGTGTTGCGGGGTAACAGGTATCGTTATGCACGTAACGAAGTCCGGTTTCGATCACATCCTGCCCCTCGCTTGTCAGAATTTCGGTATTGTAACCCTCATTTCTTAATACCTGCATAATGAGCTTGAAATGCATGGGCAGCATATTGGGGGCGAGGATGGTGTAATCCTTTTTCATTTCCTTTTGAAAGGCAATATATTCGGATGGCATTAAGAATGACCTCCTTCCATAGCACCAATGAGACTGCGGAGACGGATCTTCACGGCACCGAGATTGGTGATCTCGTCGATCTTGAGCTGGGTGTAATATTTTCCTTTGCTTTCAAGAATAGACCGCACCTCATCGGTGGTGATAGCATCCACACCGCATCCGAAGGATACCATTTGTACAAGCTGCATGTCGGGATGCTCGGTGACAAGCTTCGCCGCGCGATAGAGCCGTGCATGATAGGTCCATTGGTTCAAGACACGTACCTTTTCCGGAGGCGTTGTCAGGTGTGCAACACTATCCTCGCTGACAACGACAAATCCGAGCGACACGGCAAGCTTGTCAATACCGTGGCTGATCTCGGCATCAATGTGGTAGGGGCGCCCCGAAAGCACCATGATGTTTTTCTTATTCTTGCGTGCGAACGCGACCGCCTTTTCGCCCTCTGCGCGGACGAAATCGGTGTATGCCTTCTGCGCCTTGAAGGCGGCAGAAACCGCCCGTCTGAGCGCACGCTTCGGAATGCCGCCGAACACATCGGGGAAAAGTGCAAGCTCACGCACAAGCTCCTTTTCTTCGGTGACGGAGAGGTAGGGATAAAAGAATTTCGTTTTCTTTAAGCCCTCTACGTTTCCTGCCAGAAGCTCGGAGTAATAGGCAACGACGGGACAGTTATAGTGATTGTCTGAAATGTGCTCGTCGATGTTGTATGAGAGGCAAGGATAAAAGATCACGTCGGGCTTTTGTGTCAGCAATTCCTCAATATGTCCGTGCATGATCTTAGCGGGATAGCAGGCAGTATCCGAAGGAATCGAAAATTGTCCCTTTTCGTAGGTTGCGCGGGTGGACATAGGGGATACGATGACACGGAAGCCAAGTTTGCGAAACAAGGTATGCCACAGAGGCAGAAGCTCGTACATACCGAGTGACAGGGGGAGACCGACCGTTCCGCGATCGCCGTTCCCCGTATCCTCTGCAATGCGTGCAAAATAATCGCGCTTGATTGCGTAAAGGTTCGGCGTTTCTTCATTTGTCTCTTTCATGCCAAGCCCCTTTTCGCAACGGTTTCCGGAAATAAATTTGCGTCCGCCCGAGAAGGTGTTGACGGTAAGGCGGCAAAGGTTCATGCAACCGTGACAGGTAGCCGCCTTTGACGTATGAGAAAATTCGCGGAGAGCATCGGGGGACAAAAGTGCGGAGACAGCGTTACCCCTCATCGCGTAAAGCGCCGCGCCGAATGCACCCATCAGCCCCGCAATATTCGGGCGAACGACAGGGAAGCGAAGCTCCTTTTCAAAGGCGCGAAGGACGGCATCGTTGTAAAAGGTGCCACCTTGAACGACAATGTTTTTTCCAAGCTCCTCGGCGGTTGTTGCGCGGATAACCTTATAAATGGCATTTTTGATAACGCTGACCGAAAGACCTGCGGAAATATCGGCGACTGTTGCGCCTTCCTTTTGCGATTGCTTCACCGAGGAATTCATGAATACCGTACAACGGCTCCCGAGGTTAACGGGGGCTTTGGATCGCAGTCCTTCCTTTGCGAAGTCATCGATGCGGTATGCCATGGATTTGGCGAAGGTTTCGAGAAACGAGCCGCAGCCCGAGGAGCATGCCTCGTTCAGCATGATACTGTCGATCGCACCGTTTTTGATCTTAAAGCATTTGATATCCTGACCGCCGATGTCGATGATGAAATCAACGTCGGGCTTGAAAAATTTTGCGGCGGTATAGTGTGCGATGGTTTCGACGACACCATGATCCACGCAGAAAGCGTTTTTAATAAGATCCTCGCCGTAGCCCGTGACGGCACTGCCTGCAATTCTGATACGGTCACCGCACAGCTTGTAGATCTTTAAAAGCTGCTCCTTGATCACCGATACGGGATTGCCGAGGTTGGATGCGTAATATGTATAGAGAAGGCTCTTGTCGTCGGCGATCAAAGCAAGCTTTGTTGTCGTACTGCCGCAATCGATACCGAGATAAGCGTTTCCCGTATAGGTGGCAATGTCGCGTTCCTTGACGGCAGCGGCGGCATGACGTTCCTTGAAGGCTTCGTATTCCTCGTTTGAATCAAAGAGCGGCGGAAGTCGATCCGAAACCGTTGTCCGCTCTGCGTTTTGAATACGCGCGAGAAGCGTGTCAAGCGTGATCTCCTCACCGTTTTTATCGGCATAGTATGCCGCACCGAGTGCGACCGAGTAAAGCGCGTATGTGGGAAAAACGGCGTTTTCTTCGTCAAGCCCGAGGATATCCTTGAAGGCAATGCGCAGACCTTTACAGAAATAAAGCGGTCCACCGAGAAAAAGAATTTTTCCTTCGATGCGGCGCCCCTGCGCAAGACCGGCTACCGTTTGATTGACGACGGCGCGGTAAATGCTCATTGCAATATCTTCCTTGCGTGCGCCTTGATTCAGAAGCGGTTGAATGTCGGTTTTTGCAAACACGCCGCAACGCGAGGCGATCGGATAGATGCGCTCTGCCCGTAATGACATTTCGTCAAATTCGTCGGGTGTCACGTCAAGAAGCGTTGCCATCTGGTCGATAAACGCGCCCGTTCCGCCCGCACAGGAACCGTTCATCCGTTCATCCGTACCGCCACGGAAGAAAATGATCTTGGCATCTTCGCCGCCAAGTTCAATGACGGCAGAGGTGTCGGGCTCAAGCGCTTTTACAATCTCTCCCGTTGCAAAAACCTCTTGAACGAAGGGCAGATCTGCCGCTTCGGAGAGACCAAGCCCTGCAGAGCCAGAGATGGCGACCGAAAGCGATGCATCCCTCAACGTTTCGCGCATTTCGGAGAGAAGCTCTGCTGTTTTCTCGCGTACGCGCGATCTGTGACGCTCGTAACGCTCATATATTTGTGTTCCGTCACGGAGAAGGACGAGCTTCACCGTGGTGGAGCCAATGTCAATGCCAAGTAAATATTTCATTTGTTTCTCCTGTTGAATGAAT
>JAZLAP010000062.1:0-1693 GCA_045613265.1 Eubacteriales bacterium
GCGGCAGGCGGTGCAGGGGAGAGTCTTTTCTGAGAGCATGTCGTCGGCAACGCGGAGCAAAGCATCCCATTCCTCTTGCGACAGAGGTTTTTTCTCTGCGAAGGTGGCAATGTTTTCGCGGAGCTGCTGCTCGTTTGACATCCCCGAGAGAGTGACCGTGACTCCCTTGATGCTTTGGAGAAAACGGAATCCCCATTCGGCAAGCGAACGGTCGGGGCAAAGCGCACGGAGCGGGGAAGCGTAGCGTTCGGGAAGCGAGACGAGTCCGCCGCCGCGCACAGGCTCCATTACCCAGATCGGGATCCCACGTCTGTTCAGCATTTCGACCTTTTCCTTTGCGCCTTGCAGCTTCCAGTCGAGCCAGTTCAGCTGGATCTGACAGAAATCGAGATCATCGCCGTAGGCATCAAGAAAGCGCTCCATCGTTTCAAGGACGCCGTGCGTTGAAAATCCGAGGTGACGGATACGTCCGGCTTTCTTCTGTTCGATCAGGTAATCACGGAGTCCGTATTCGGGCGAGAGGAATGCGTCTATATTCCGTTCTGTGACACTGTGAAACAGGTAAAAGTCAAAATAGTCCACATTACACTTTTTTAACTGTTCTTCAAAAACCTCTTCCTTGCGTTCGAAGGTCGAGCGGTCAAATCCCGGAAATTTGGTCGCCAAACGATAGCTTTCGCGCGGATAACGTGAAAGAATTTCCCCCAAAACTCGTTCGGAATTTCCACCGTGATATACCCACGCTGTGTCAAAATAGTTAATACCGCTTTTCAGTGCGATATCGATCAGCTCTGCCGTTTTTTCTTCGTCAATGCGGCTGTTGTCGCCGTCGGTAACGGGAAAACGCATGGTGCCGAGTCCGAGTGCGGAAAGCGGGATGCCGTGAAAGTTTTGTGTAATCATAAAAAATCCTCACGCTTTGTATAAGTATGCCGTTTCGTTTACATAATCTAATTGTATCATTTGTGATTAAAGTGTACCATGCGGGGACGCGTTTGTCAAGTCGGCATTTTGTGACTTGGTCACAGTAACGCGTTCGCGTTTGTGTTACAATACTTGCGAAAGCAAAAATAACGAAGCAAATTTTAAAAACAAAATTAAAAAATTAATTAAAATTAAATGGTAAAAAGGAGAAACTGTCATGAGAAAATTCAAGTGTCTCGTATGCAATGCCGTTTTTGAGGTAGAGGAAGGCTACGAGCCGATCTGTCCCGTATGCAAGGCGAGAGGCGACAAGGTCGTTGAGATCGCTGAGACGAAAAAGACCAAGTATGCGGGAACCGAAACCGAGAAGAATCTTGAGGCGGCGTTTGCAGGCGAATCGCAGGCAAGAAACAAGTATACCTACTTTGCTTCGGTGGCAAAGAAGCAGGGCTTTGAGCAGATCGCTGCGCTCTTCCTTAAAACTGCCGACAATGAGAAGGAGCACGCAAAGATGTGGTTCAAGGAGCTGAACGGTATCGGTGACACTGCCGAAAACCTGCTCCACGCCGCAGAGGGTGAAAACTACGAATGGACGGATATGTACAGCGGCTTTGCCGATACTGCCGAGAAAGAGGGCTTTACCGAGCTTGCAAAGAAGTTTCGTCTTGTTGCCGCGATCGAAAAGCATCACGAGGAAAGATACCGCGCTCTTCTCCGCAACGTAGAGATGGCAGAGGTGTTCAAAAAGAGCGAGGTCAAGGTTTGGGAG
>JAZLAP010000063.1:0-3063 GCA_045613265.1 Eubacteriales bacterium
CTTCTCGGGGTTAGTAGCCATAAGAGTCTTGTAGTTGATCTCCTTGAGGCCGCCGATGTAGCCGGAGTGGTGACGGTAGAACTTCTGCTCAAGCTTCTTGCCGGTGAGAGTAGCCTTATCAGCGTTAACGATGATAACGTACTCGCCGCAATCTGCGTGAGGAGTGAACTCAGGTCTGTGCTTGCCGCGAAGAATGGTTGCGGCAGCTGCTGCGGTACGGCCGAGAGGCTTGCCGGCAGCGTCGATAACGTACCATTTACGTTCAATGGTTTCGGCTTTTGCCATGAAAGTAGACATTTCTTATTCCTCCGTATTTTTGTCTTGGGCAACTCTGCCCTTTTAACCGAACGCCGCTATTTTACCACACAAATTACCGGTTGTCAATACCTTTTTTGAAACTTTTTTCAAGAAATTAATTTGTCACGAGCAAATCTCGTTTTTTCTCTCGTTTTCTCTCGTTTTCTCTCGTTTTCGAAAGTGCAAGGTAAAAAATATTTTTTTGCAAAAAACCAAGAAAGCGCGCGAAGATCGACTTCGCGCGCTTTCTTTTATACATTAGTTAATGTATTCCTTAAGGTTATTCCACCACAGACGGATATTACCTGCGAGCGTGTGCTTTTTCGCAACAGGCGGGTTAACGGTAATGTCTTCGCCCGAGAACATTGCATTCTTATGTGTACCAAAGCCATTGGGAGCAGTATCCGCCAAAGCTTCCGCAAGAAGCGTGTCTGCCTTCGCATAGAATGCCAGTGCATACTCGGTAAGGCCGTCTACATCCTCTCCTGCATCGTATCCGACGAGGACATCGAAGATCTCATCCGATTTTCTCTGAATAATATTCATCGACTCGGCACTGATATACAGGATCTGATACTGATTGATAGGCTGCTTGTTGCCGTCCAAACCGTCGTTAAAATAATACGTGAAATCGGTCCAAACGTCACGAAGCCACTCGGTCTTCTGTACCGAAAGATCGGCAAGCCACTGTTGCGACTGTCCCTGTGACACGTCGGGGTAAACGTAGAACAGATTGCCGCAGTAACGGGGATTCATTCTGTAGGTACCATTCGAGGCAACCGTTCCTTCAACGATGTTCAGCGTGTAATTTTCGCCCTTCACACCGTAGACCAACGTATTCAGAAGCGACTTATTGCTTTCCAGTGCGGCGATGATTTCCATCGAGCGCGAGGCATTGACGGTATATGCGCTGACCGCCCACATGCCGTTATAGAGATCGTCATCGGTCATACGCGGGTTATCAAGAACGATGCAGTAATAGTCGGAATACTCGCTGCGCAGTGCGTAATCGCCCTTGACTACACCGACAGCAAAGCTATGATCAGCGTAAGCCGCTGCTGCGTCGCTCGCATAGATCGCATTTACATCTCCGAAATTACGGAGCGCAAGATACGCCTTGTAGTCGTTGTTCTGAAGCGAAAGCGAAATGGTCGAGTCGTTGATCACACCGAGGTTAGTGGTGTTGTTCCAGAATACCGATACGAGGCCATCCTTGCCGTTTGCGGTGATATCCCAAATACCGTCGGTCTCGGGATCACGCTCACTCTCGTAGGGAGTGAAGAAGCGTGCATTGTAGTAATCGAACGGAGCAAGAACGGGAGCAAGCTGACCGTAATTCGAGGCATATACCTCCTCGATCAAGGGAAGACAATCCTCGATATTCACGAAATCACTCTCGGTGAACTGGAAGTGCGTTGCCGCAGCCTTGTTCACGAGAAGGTAGGTATACTGACCGACAGAATACGGATTCGGAACGGCGTAATTACCGTACTTTCCGTCCATGCCCTGCGCCTTCGTATACTGAAGGAACTGACCGAGCTCATTCTTTACGTTTTTGTATGTAGAGGAAAGAAGCGTGTCAAGATTCGTCAAATGGCAGTATTTCATGCCGGTATCGGCATCAACGTCGAGCACGAGATTCTCGTACATTGCCTTATCGAAGACAAGAACGATGTCCACCTGATTCTGATTCAGTGCAGGATAATCGTCGTTCAGCGTTGCTTCCTCGGAATCTCCCTCCGTAGGCGTGCTTGTCGCAGGTGCCTTGCCTTGATTCAGGGCATTGACCCTGTCAAGCTCTGCCTTGTACTCCTCGATGGATGCAAACCAGTTGAATACAACCTTCGTCGAATAGGTTTCGGTACAGATCGCATTAAATGCTTCCTCTACCGCCGCCTCAATCTCGATAACCGAGGAATCGAGCGGATCGTGGTCTTCCCACAATACCCACATGCTCAGCGTAACAAAGTTACGGTTTTTCGTCGTGTTGTCACTGCTCGAATCGCCGTCAGTGCCGCAGGAAACGAGTCCCATTACGGCGAGAACGGCAAACGCCGCTGCACAAAACAAACTTAACAGCTTCTTTTTCATTTCAAAGTTCCTCCGAAGCGGAAGGCATACCTTCCGTTTTATACTATACCATATATTTTACAACAAAATGTGCGTTTTGTCAAGAAATATTTATACAAAAGCGGAGAGTAAAAATGCTGTCTCGGTCGGCCCTTCTCTTTTGTTCAAACATTCTTCAAATCAATGTGTTGGTTTTGCACAATTTTTTGTTTTTGATTTGGGCAGTTCGTACACTTCCTTGTGCGTTATGCTCAAAAAACGATCTGTTTTTTCGGCAGATCAAAAATCAAGATAATCCTTCAGCATCTTCGAGCGGCTGGGATGGCGAAGCTTACGAAGTGCCTTGGCTTCGATCTGACGGATACGCTCGCGCGTGATATCGAAGCGGCGTCCGACCTCTTCGAGCGTGCGCGGTCTGCCATCCTTAAGACCGAAACGAAGCGTGAGCACCTGCTCTTCGCGCGGCGTCAGGGTATGAAGAACCGCCTTGAGCTGCTCGCGGAGCAAGGTAAAGGATGCGGTCTCGGCGGGTGCCGGCGAGTCGTTATCCTCAACAAAATCGCCAAGATGGCTATCCTCCTCTTCGCCGATCGGCGTTTCGAGCGACACCGGATCCTGTGCGATCTTTAGGATCTCGCGCACCTTCTCCGGGCTGATGTTCAGCTTTTCGGCAATCTCGTCGGTGGTAGGCTCACG
>JAZLAP010000064.1:0-4552 GCA_045613265.1 Eubacteriales bacterium
TACGAAGGAATATAGGATATTCCGAGCAAATTTCTCTGATGTATACGGTGATTTCTGCCGACTGAAACCTTGCGGGTTCGGCTCTCTTCGGCTATACCGTTTTCCCTATTTATGATACCGTTTTCCCGCAAGAATGGTAAACGCACGGTAGACCGCCTCAAGCGTGACCACGCGCGCCAGCTGATGCGGCATTGTCAAACGCGAAAGCGAAAGCCGCATGTCGGCGGCAGCCTTGACCTCGGGCGCAAGTCCGTAAGACGAACCGATTACGAGCGCAAGCTTTCCTGTGTGCGCCGTTCCCTCTCGTATCATACACGCAAGCCCCTCCGAGGTCTGCATCTCGCCCTCCACACACAGAGCGATCTTATATGCATCGCGCGGAAGACGGGAAAGGATCCGTTCGCCCTCGTTTTTCAGTGCCGCCGTGATCGCGGTGCGGTCGTTTTCATCGCGGATCGGCGTCTCGGGAAGCTCGATCACATCCACCTTGGCATAGGCGGTAAGCCTTTTTTTATATTCGTTTACCGCATCGGTGAGATATTTTTCCTTCAAGCTCCCGACGGTGACAAGCGTTATCTGAACCATGTGTCGAGCCATCCCTTCACGGGCGAAAGATACTGAGGCAAAAAGAGCTGTAAAACATCGTATGCAAAGGTGAAAATAAAGCCTGCAAGCAAAATGAGCAGGAAGCGCGAACGGCGTTTCCGCTTTGCAACGTCGGCAAGAAAAGCATCCTTCTCCTCCTCGGTCATATCCAACGGAAGCATCTCGCGTGTCACCTTTTTCACGACACCATGATTATAGAGAATATAAATGAGTGCAAGTAAAAGCGTTGCAACGTAATACACCCAGAAAAGCGGCTGCACACCGAGCGATACGACAAACACCTCGTAGATCATGAAGATCACCGCAATCGAAACGAAGACCTCAATGACGAGTAAAAGGGGAAAATGTTTCTTTTTTTGTGGCTGTTGATCCTGCATAAACATCCTTTCTTCGGTTCCCGCTTTTTCACCGATCCGAATCTACATGTTCTATCGACTGCGGGGCATACTGAATACAGTATATACGAAATGCGAGGTGACGAAAATGAAGCATGAAACCATACCCATCGGCTTTCTTGCCGCGCTGACCGAAAACAAAAGCGCGATGCAGCATTTCTGCCGACTTGACGATGCGGAAAAGCGGCAGCTTGCCGAAAAAGCCAAACGAATGACAAGCAAAGAGGATCTGCGCGTGTTTGCCCTCTCGCTGGCAACAGACAGTGATATTCTTGACATCTGCGGCGACGATCTTTTTGTGTAGACAGCCTTATTTCATCCGCGACAGCGTGGATACGCCGGTACGGAGTGCCGACAAAAAGCAATCCACCTCGTCTGTTGTATTTCCGCTTCCAAAGCTTACCCGAATCGTGCAATCAGCCTCGCGCGGCGTCAGCCCGAAGGCAAGCAGGGCGCCCGACAGATTCTGAGCGTGCGAGGAACAGGCGGAGCCGGAAGAGATCATGATCTCCTTTGCCGACAGAAAATTAAGCATGACCTCGCTTTTGATCGACGGAAGCGTAAGCGACAGAATATGCGGCGCGGCTTCGGCAGGCAATACGGGATGCACCTCGGACAGTACTGCATCCTTTGCAATACCGTCGAGCACCCGCGCGCGCAACGCCGCGGTATGACGGCAGAACGCAGCACGATTTCCGATGCCCTCGGCAACCGCCGCCGCAAACGCGGCGATCCCCGGAAGATTTTCGGTACCGCTGCGGAGTCCGCCTTCCTGCCCGCCGCCGCATACGAAGGGCGAGATCCCCTGCTTTTTCAGCAGCTCGCGTGAAACGTAGAGAGCACTGACACCCTTCGGCCCCTCAACCTTATGCGCCGAAACGGTGATGAGCGAAGCCCCCATCCCCTTTGCCGAAAGAGGAAGCTTCAAATAGCTCTGCGTGGCATCGATATGTAGTAAAGCGTCCGGCGATGCCGCACGCATCATACGCGAAAGTGTGGGAATATCGTAAACGGCACCCGTCTCGTTGTTGACGCTCATGCAGGTAACAAGGAACACGTCCTTTGTGAGCTCGCGTGAAAGCGCCGCAAGGTCGAGCCGTCCGCCGACCGTCGGAATATAAACGACGTGGTAGCCCTCGGATGTAAGCCTTTTCAGTGTTTCGCTTACCGCCGCATGCTCACCCGTTGCGGCAACGATCTTTCCGCGTTTATGACGTTCCTTTGCCTTGGCGCTGCCAACGATGGCAAGGTTGTCCGCCTCGGTGCCCGATCCGCAAAAAACAAGGGTTCCGTCGCCGTCAAGCGAAGAAAGTATCTCTTTTCGCGCGGCTTCGAGGCATTTATGTGCCGTCTGTCCGACGGCGTGACGCGACGAGGGATTGCCGAAGATCTCGGTCGCGGTCTTTACGTAAGCATCGAGCGCCGCCTTCGACATTTTCGTCGTTGCACTGTTATCAAAATAGATCATATTAATTTCCCTGCAAACGAAATGCCGCGACCATACGGTCAACCTCTGCCGTATGCAGATCGTAGACGTCGACCTCGGCGGTATAGGTGAAGCTATAGAGTGTCATGCCGCGATAGGTGAAATACTGGCGTACCTTATACACCTTGCCGTTATAGGTGCCCGTGTAAACGGCAGAGAACGCCTTGGACTTTTCTCCGAAGGGTGCCTCCTCATCGATTGAAAGCACCGAGAGATCGGGGAAAAGAAGCAAAAGCTCCTTCTTATAATCCTCAAAATACTCCTTGGCACTAAGCTTGGTGGTATTGGTCGTGGTGAACAGATTTACCGAAGAAAAGTCGCTTTCCGATGCATAGACAAGCGTGGACTCGTTGGCAACGGCGATCTGCCATTCTTCGGGAATATAAAGCACGTAATCGGCGGCGCGGAGATCCGATGCAAGCCGCATGCCCTCGGGCGCGTTTTCATCCTCGAAGGCAAGCGGCGTCTTCTCGGCACGCAGTTCGGAAAAGCTCATGTTTTCGAGAATGCTTACCATCGACTCCTCGTTTGCCTTATATTTGTCCTCAGTCCCCGAAAAGGTGATGAGGTACAACCGTCCGCACGCGATTGTGTAGACCGCCTGCACACGGTAGACCGTTTCACCGATCTTATAGGAATAAAGAGCGAGATATGCGCTTCGCTTGTCTACCGTCACATCGTAGCCCTCGCTCTCTACGGCGAACGCCGTAAGATGTGCCGCCAGTGCCTCCTTGTCGGCGGCAAAGCAGTCCGCCTCGGTGCGCGTGTCCTCTTCGGAAAGCGCGGTATAGGTCAGATTGATGCCGGTCTGATCTCCCTTTGAAACGTAGGAATAGAGGCCGCCGAGCGAATGCACGACCGTCCATTCCGACGGAACGTAGACCGTGTAGCCGTCGCTGCCGTCAGCGGGGGGACGCATTCCCATCGGCGCACCGTCGCGCATGGTGCAAGCGGTGAAGAGCGTCAACGTTAAGATTGCGAGACAGAAAAACGAAATAATCCTTTTCATGATTTCTTCCTTTTGTATCTTTTCATACTGATTTACGTACTTAATTTCAACCTTTGCGATCTTACCCTACTCAAAGGATCGGCTTTCATCCTTCGCCTTGTCGGCAAGAACGTCTACGGCGCGGCGGAAATCCTCGCCCTTCTCCCGATAATTCCGATAACCGTCAAAGCTCGTGCAGGCGGGAGAGAGAATCACCGCATCGCCCGCACAGGCAAGAGAGGCTGAAATGGCGACCGCCTCCTGCATATCCTCGGCAAAATAAACGGGAAGAGCTGCCGCGTCCCTTGCGAGGCAGGCGGCGATCTCGTCGCGCGTTTCTCCCATCAAAACGGTTGCACGCGCATAACGCGAAAGACTGTCGGCGAGCGGAGACAACGATATGCCCTTCCGCGCGCCGCCTGCGATCACGATCGGTTTCCGACCGATCTCGGCAAACAGAGCCGAAAGTGTCGCCTCGGTACGCATGGGCGACGTGTCGATCGCCGAGTCGTAGTAGGCTACGCCCGATACAATCGCTATCCGTTCCATGCGGTGCGGCAGGCGTCTCGCGTTTTTCATCGCGCGCAGGACTGCCTCACGGTCGGCAATGCCGTAGGTCGCGGCAATCGCGGCCAGCAGATTTTTGCGCTCATGCAGTCCCGTGAGAGGAAAGCAGCGTATATCCGCAACGGCATCGTTTTCACAACCGTGCCCCGTATAAAAGCGGATGATCCCCTCCTCGATGACAACAGCCGCCACGCTGCCGTACACACGGGTGATCGCATAATAGTCCTCGGTTGCCGAAAACAAGACCGGAAGCGCAACAGCGGTAAGAAGGCGTTTCGTTTCACCGTCGTTTGCCGACAATACGGCACGCTGCGGCGGAAGCGCAAAGAAGCAGGGCATCGGAGGGGACACGCGCGGACGCGCAAAAACGTTTTCCTTTGCCGCCGTATATTCGGCAAGATCGCGATGCCAGTTCAGATGATTCGGCGTAATATTCGTAATAATGCCGGTATCGGGTGAGGATACCGTATCATAAAGCTGAAAGCTCGAAAGCTCAACGACAGCAATATC